>CAMDPJ010000274.1 GCA_945903925.1 Chryseobacterium gleum | reverse complement strand
TCATCTGCTGTAAACTTATCATATTCGTTGAGGGCGTAATTGGTTACATACAAAACATTGTCCTTCAATTTTTTAATCTCTTCCTTATCCAAAGCATTTGCATACAACCACCTTCTCTCTTCTTTAAGCAACTCATTATTAACATATTTCAAATAAACTTTCAACATCCCTAAATTCCAATTTTTCAATTCACCTTCTGAATAAAAATAGGTAGAGATTGATAAGTCTTTTTCAGATATCTTCAAACCATCTTTTCCGTTCGGCTGCAAATCAACCCTAAATAAATCATCAAAATAACCAGCCGAATCCCTCATAGTCAAAGAAAGGTAAATATGAGTATGAGTAAGCACTACATCGTTAGGCGTAGGCCCTGTTTCTTTATGAACCATAGCCTTGCTTTTTGTAATTCCAGAGATAAAGATGAATGAAGTACTGTCGTTTAACAACATCTTCTTAAAGCGAGAATAAGGCATACAACTAAGTTCTGTTATTGTCCAAACTTTTTTTAATTCCCTTTCAAAAGCAGTACTGTCATCAGAATCTTTGCACACAAAAACTGTCTTTGTCTTTTTAAATCTTGCCAACCGGTCGGGTAACAAACTTTTAATTTGGGGGCCAACGGCTATTTGAGCATCCACAGCTAAAAGAGAGAATAAAAACAAAACAAAAAACAACTTTTTCATACTATATAGATTTATATCAGCTGTAAAACTAATTATTAAAATCTAACAATAAAAGAATGATACACATACCGCAATATCAAAGATTACATGAAGAATTCAAAACCTTAATTACGGCCAAAAATTACTCAGGCATAGCTACCACTTACACCACGCCCATAGAAGAGTTATTGATGTGGTTGGAACAAAAAGGAATTACCAACATTAATAAAGTAAAAACAATTACGCTTGTTCAATATTACGAAATGCTCAACACTCGTCCCAACAAAAGAAGAGGAGGTAAATTAGCGCAAAGCACTATTAACGGACACTTGTTTTCTATGCGATTGTTTTTTGACTA
Organism: Chryseobacterium gleum; assembly: GCA_945903925.1. Lineage (GTDB taxonomy): Bacteria > Bacteroidota > Bacteroidia > Flavobacteriales_C > JAHEZL01. Next base: position 1,994 of record CAMDPJ010000274.1, on the reverse strand, counting down.
TTTACTGGAAAACAATATGATAAAAAAAGGTTTTTCTATCCCAAAATTTAAGCTAATGAAAACTCAAGAAAGACAATCGTTAACCGAACCCGAGGTGCAAGAACTTTACGCCGCTTGCGAAACCAAGCAAGAAAAGGCTTTGCTATCGGTCGCCTATGGTTGTGGTTTACGCAGAAAAGAAATGCACTTTTTAGATTCGGCATCGGTACAATTTCATAGTGGAATTTTAATAGTGGTATCGGGCAAAGGAAACAAACGCCGAGAAGTTCCTATGAGTGATGGTGTAATAAGGTATTTAAGAGATTACAACACCACCGAAAGAAGTAATTACTTAAAATACAACAACTTGTATGAGGCAGCATTTTTTGTAAACAATAAAGGCAAACGCATGGATGGGGGCCACATGAATAATATTTTAAAGAAAATCATAAACAGAACAAACAACAATGAAATCATCAGCAAAAACATTACACTGCACTGCCTAAGACATTCGCTTGCCGAACATCTTTTAAATCGTGGTGCAGGATTAGAATTAATAAAAAATCTATTAGGGCATTCGCTGCTCGATACAGCAGCCATTTACGCCATTAAACAGCGTAGAAAAAGAATTCTAACTATTTCTTAATAAATACATTCATTATGAAAGTAGAAAAACTCAAACAATACCTGCTAAGAAAACACACCAAAGAAACCGCCAAAAGCTATTTGTACAACATTGAAAACTATATCGCTTTTAACCCCAAAGCCAAACGCTATGGCAATAAAGATGTAGTGCAATATATTGCCAAACTCAATGTAAAATATTGCCAATCGGCAACAGCAACAGCTATACTTTCGGCAATAAAAAAGTATTACAATTACCTAATGGAAACAGGGCAAAGAAACGACCATCCATGCAAATCACTTGTTATTCGCAGAGGCAAGCAAAACATTCAAACACAAAATTTATTTACCTCAACAGAATTAAAAGTACTTTTAAACCGAGTAAATCGCTTTGCCGATTTGGAACTAAGAAACAAAGTCATCATTTCATTTTTAATCTATCAGGGCTTAACCAGCAAAGAATTGGTAAATTTAAGTACCGACGATATAGATATGGACGAAGCAACCGTTTACATAAAAGCAACAACAAAAACTTCTCGAAGAATACTAAAACTAGATAGCACACAAATTATGTTGCTGTACAAATACATGACTGAACACCGAAAGAATTTAAGTACCACAATCACTAATAAATTACTTATTGGTAGCAGAGGCGAAGCATATACGGTAGACGGCATCAATAGAATGCTAAAACCACTAAAACACTTCTTTCCAGAACGAACGCTAAACGCCACCACTATTAGGCAGAGCGTAATTGCCAATTGGTTAAACGAAAAAAATATTGCCCTAGAGAATGTTCAGTTAATGGCTGGTCAAAAATTTCCATCAAGCACAGAGCGATACAAAAGAATCGATGCTGAAGAACAAAGAAAATGGATTAATAAGTATCACCCTTTAAAGTAAAGGCAAGTAAATAGTGCCATTTATGGTAAAAATTAATAGGCAAATTCAATGAAAACATCTATTTTAGAAAACTCAAATGGGATGTTATAAATTATCATATTACCGCTATAAAAGCACTGAAATCGTACTAAAGAGCGAAGGGCTCGAAGCTGATTTTGAAAAAAACTGCGCTAATTCGTACAGATACTCCTTCCAGGGGCAAGAGAAGGATGATGAGTTGAAAGGAGAAGGAAATTCTTTGAATTATAAGTATAGAATGCATGACCCAAGGATAGGAAGATTCTTTGCAGTAGATCCGTTATATTTTAAATATGCTTACAATTCAACATATGCTTTTAGTGAAAACAGATTGATTGATGGTGTGGAGTTTGAGGGAACAGAATGGAAAGCAAAACATAAATGGGATGATAAGGTTTCTAAGGGGGATGTTAAGAGAGTGATGAAAGATTATATGTTAGAATTAACAACAGATTTAACTTACAGGGAAT
>CAMDPJ010000273.1 GCA_945903925.1 Chryseobacterium gleum | reverse complement strand
TAGCAAGTAATGTTCTTCAATGTTGCAACTCCGTTTTGTTTCTACTTTTTTGCCGTTTACTTCAAAAATATATTTTCCTTTGGTACAAATAATACTGCATTTCAACTCTGCGTTGATATGAAAAGAGCCGATTTTCGCCATTTCTCTTTTGGTGTTGCAGTAGGAATAAGCGAATAATTGTAAATTTCCTTTATGCCATCTCCATCCAATTCTTGCGCTGTTCATGTGGTGCATGATCCCGCAGTCGCTCATGCCAAAGAGTTTATTTATATCTTTTGCATTTTCTTCTGTAGTGTCATGATATATTGCTGAAGAATCAAATATCACGTTGAAATTTAAAATGGAGTCGGTAGTCTTTTCTCCGTATCCATGACTCGATTCATGTGATCCTTTTTCTATCACATAAGTATGGTAAGTATTTGTTTCTGTTTTTTCTTTCGTGCAAGACAACAATGCCATCGTCATCATTGCTAAAAGGATTCCCTTAGTTTGCATACTCCTCAAGTTAATATGTTACCGTAGTTTACGCGAAACAAGAAACGAAGTTGTTGAAATTATGTGCTTAATTGAAAAGTTAATATTCTAAAGGCACTTCTTTAGAGTCTTTAATTTTCGATAGAATTACCATCGTTTGCATTTGGCCGATTTCCTCAATTTTACTCAGTTTATGAGATACCAAGGCTTCAAAAGAGGGTATGTCTTTTACTAAAATTCTAACCAAATAATCCGAGTTACCTGTCACCTGATAGCATTCCATGATTTCGGGAATATTGTTAATTTTTTGGGTGAAACCAGCAATTGCATTTTCAATTTGGCGGGTTAACGAAATAGAAACCAGAGCCTGAATGCCTAAGCCCACCGCCTGCTCATTTACTTGTGCGTGGTAGCTTTTAATAACACCCGAACTTTCTAATTTTTTTACTCTTTCAAGTGTAGGGGCAGGGGATAAACCAATTTCTACACTCAATTGTAAGTTGGTCATTCTTCCATCTTGTTGTAGTTTTTGAAGAATTTTCAGGTCGGTTTTATCTAGTTTCATCTTTTTGAGTTTGAGAAACTAAAGTCGGCAATTATTGCTAAACCACAAATAAATCTGATGCAATTCTATCCGCAAGCAATTTTCCTTTGGTGCTGAGGGTAAAAATTCCTCTTTCATGAATCACATTTTCGGCATCTAAATGCGCTTTTAAATTGTTGTAAAATGCTTCTTGAAGATGTTTCGCAAATTGTTGAATTCCTTTTTCTTCAATGCCCCATTTGGTGCGCAAACGGGTAAGAATATATTCGTTGTAGGCTGTGTTTTCGTTGATTTCTTCTTTTTCGTTGGCTAATTTATCGAGTTCTAAACTTAAGATGTATTTCATGTTGTTAGAAACATTCCAGTATCTATTGTTGCCATCGTAAGAATGCGCGCCTGCACCAATGCCTAAATATTTTTTTTGAAGCCAATAAGAAGAATTGTGTTTCGATTCGCAATTATGCAAACAAAAATTTGAGATTTCATAATGCTCAAAGCCATTTTCTTTCAAAGTGTTTTGCAACATTTGAAAATGACGTGCACTTTGTTCATCGTTTACTGCTGGCGATTTCCCTTTTTCGATAAACTTACTTAATGCGGTATCTTTTTCCACTGTCATTGAATAGGATGATATATGCTGAACTCCCAAATCGATTGCTGTTTTCATGTTGCTGAGCCATTTCTCTTCGCTCAAATTGGGGAAGCCGTAAATTAAATCGATGCTAATGTTTGTAATACCAATTTCTTTCGCCCATTTTACCGATTGCATGGCCTGTTCTGCATTGTGCGCACGGTTCATGTAGCGCAAATCATCTTCGTGAAAAGATTGAATACCAATACTCAGTCGGTTAATGCCTATTTCTTTTAAGTCGTGAAGGTAGGCTTCGCTTAAATCATCGGGATTGGCTTCTAATGTAATCTCTTCAACGGAGCTGATGTCGTATGTTTTTTTTATTGTTTTTAAAATTTGTTCGAGCTCTGCTTTCGTTAGTAATGAAGGTGTTCCTCCACCAAAATAAATGGTTTGAATTTTATCACTAAGAAATTTTTTCTGCAATTCAATTTCCCTGCACATGGCTAAAATCATGCGCTCTCTGTAGCCATGAAATGAGGTTGAAAAATGAAAATCGCAGTAGTGACAACTTTGCTTGCAAAAGGGGATATGAAGGTAAATTCCTGCCAAAATTGTTTTTTTTATTTGTTGAGTGAAATTCTAAAGGTTGTTCCTACGCCAACCTCCGAATTTTTTACAAATATTTTGCCTTTGTGGTATTGCTCTATAATTCTTTTGGCAAGCGATAAGCCCAAGCCCCACCCGCGCGTTTTGGTGGTGAAACCTGGTCTGAAAATTCTTTTAAAATCACCACTAGGTATTCCTTTGCCATTGTCTTTAATGTCAATGAAAATTTCTTTGCCTTTTTCGCTAATATGTACATCTAATTTCCCTTCTCCCTCCATAGCATCTACAGCGTTCTTCGCTATATTTTCTATTACCCATTCAAACAAAGGCCGATTGAGAGGTATTAGCGTTTGCTCGCTACACCCGCAATTAAAAGTAAGTTCTACTTTTTTTGAAACGCGCGACTGCAAATAATGTAAAGATTTTTCTACAACCTCTTTTATAGGTGCTGGGGTTCGGACTGGTTTTGCGCCAATTTTCGAGAATCTATCGGTTACGGTTTCCAAGCGATGAATGTCTTTTGCAATTTCCATTGCTATAGATTCCTCCAAACCAGCAGACCTTAAATAATCCAACCAACCCATCAGCGATGATAGCGGCGTGCCCAACTGATGCGCCGTTTCTTTGGACATACCCACCCAAACCTGATTTTGTTCGGCATTTCTGCTGGCCGAAAAAGCCAAATAAGCAATCATAACGAACAAGGCAATTACCGTAAGCTGAATGTATGGATAGTAGGTTAGTTCGCTTAATACGGTAGAGTTGTGGTAGTAAATTAATTGTTCCTTATTGAATACTGGAATTTTTATGGGATCATGCTCCAATTTCATATCTTCCAATTGTTCTTCTAAG
>CAMDPJ010000272.1 GCA_945903925.1 Chryseobacterium gleum | reverse complement strand
ATTCATTTATGCTTTGGTTTTAGAAGACCAACTATTTTGGAAGAGAAGCCTTTTTTCCAAAATTAGGGTTAAAATTACTCTTTCGAAGAATCAATTGAGTATTGGGTGTAAAGTATACAAACACAAACTTTAATGAATCTCTTTGATTATTTGTTTTTAAACAAAATTTTTGGTCTGAATGAAAGTATTCCTCCGTAAAACCTATAAGACCCTTTTCAACACCTGGGATAATATTTTTAAATATAACTTCAGTAGAATCAACATCAAGATTATTAATTTCTACAATATTATGGTCAGCAAAAAACTTATGAATGGTATCCAATTGCCCTATTACCGCTGGAATTTCATTGTTAATATCCCCGAGATAATAAATTAACCCACGCTTATCATTTTTAGTTGACACCTTAACTAAGGTCTTTCCATTATCCAAAAATATATTAGTTAAAATCCCTTTATCCCAAACTAATTGAACTTTATTTAGCGGAAAATTAATTTTCATCGTATCAATGAAATTGCCAGCAGAATCAACATTAAAATACACGGTATCATGTTCAATAATCTCTTTTTTATACTCTGCAATATCCGCATGATTGCTGTTGCAGGAAAAAAAAGCTAGTGCTAAGTTCAAGTAAATAAGGTTTTTCATATAAGAAAAGAAATAAAGTTAATATTATGGTGTTATAATTATTTTTTCGTTCGGAAAAACTAGGGTTCCATCACTATAAGTTAGTTTTAAAGTGTCACCTTTACCGTCTGTTTTAAACTCTTCACCTCCTTGATTAACATACCCTGCTCCAAAACTTGTGTGGTCTATTATTACGCCAGTTAAGTATATATAACCAGAACTTGATATTCTGGTATTGGTTTTAGTTTCTAATTTCCCCAAAAATTCTGCTGAAATTTTTATCATTTGAGTTATTAAATCAGCTGCTTCTTGCTCACTTAATTTCGTTTTCACCTCTAATTTATTCTTTCCAATTTTATGATTAATATCTTCCAATTGTTTTTTTAGTTTGTCTAATTCAGGTATTGAACCGATATCGACCCCCTTATCTTTAATCAGTTTATCAGCTTGAGCCATTTGGTCTTTATACTGCTTAACATCGAATGTGCCTTTTGAGTTGCCTTTATCTTTACCTAAGAATCGTGTTCCTTCGCCAAACACAGTAATACCAGCTGGTACAGTCATATTATCAAGCCAAGTCATAACTTGCGATAAAGTTGATTTATTTGTTGCTGGAACAGCTTTAGACGAAACTGATGACTTAGCCTCTAGATTAATTAATGGTAAATTTTTTACAACTTGCGTAGTACTCGATGGGTTGTTTGCATGCAAATCACAAGATAAACAATTATATATCGGGTTAGTATTTTTAGTACTATTACTCTGTTTAATAGGCGTCAATAAATAATAATTCCCCTCTGTATCTTTAGCATAATATGAATCCCCATCTGCCTTCGCTGCTCTTCGGCTAATATTATCTCCCCAAACATTCATGTCTGAATATGTAGCATTTTTAGCTTTATCAAGGTCGGCTCCACTCAATTTGGTTCGATTAAATTTTTTCTTACCAACTGTTACTTCTCCATCTCCTGTTCCAAGTCCACTCACATCATTCAACCCAATCGGATTATTATCCATTGAAGTGTAAGGCGATTGCCAAGGTTGGAAAACAGGGTCAACACTAAACCATCTTCCTAATCGTGGGTCAAGTTGTCTAAATTCGGTTGTATAACTATTTCCTTCGCCACTAACCTCATTATCCTTCTCTGAACCTTGGTAGCCGAAGCGATATGAACCTGAGAAGCCACGGCCTGCCATCTCCATACCAAAGGGGTAATAATTCTCGCTGTTTTTCAAAGAACCTCGTGTAAAGATATAAAAGGTTTTTGTTTTCTGGCGCTCGTTTCCAAACGAGTGTCTATCTAATGCGGCAATTGCAATGCCTTATTACTTCATCGGGTGATAATGTTGCACTTCGTTTTTTAAATCATCTAAATTGTTTTGTTGATACCTTTCTGTGCTGCTCACAAAACGGTGCCCGCATAGATATTGAACCTTTCTTAAATTTTCCGTTTTGAGCCATTCACTAATTACGCTGGTTCGTATTTGGTTAATATTGATAAGAAAAGGATATTCTTTCTTGAGCTGCATTATCAAATAATTGATGGTGTTTTGCAACAGTTCGCTTTTGCCTACCGATACTATCAATGCGTCACTTTGCTTGTTGTTGTATTGCAATATTGATTGGCGATGCTGACTAATGTATTGATGCAACAACATAATTTGTTTGCCTTCTAATACCATAACTCTGTAATTGCTTTTTTTCGAGCCACTAATCTCTATGGTGCCTTGTTCTAAATGAACATGATCAAGCACTAAATTTTTTATTTCTCGAGTGCCCAAGCCCTGATAAATCATTAACGACAGCAATACCTTGTTGCGCTGCGATACAGAGCCGCTAAGCGCATAGTTTTCATATATGTCATCTAACTGCTGTTTGCTTAATAAATTGTGTGGCAAACGCCTGCTTGTTCCTTTTAATACAATGCCCTGCGCAACATTGTCTTTTACCTTTTGTTGCTGCACTAAGCAATTAAAATAATGCCGCAAAATGGTTAAATGCATGTTGATGTGTTTCTTGCTTTTTCCTTCAGCACTTAGCTTTTGAATAAAGGCCAAAATGTGGCGATGTTTTAGTTCGTTTACACGATAGTTTTCATCGCTTAACCACCGCTCAAAAAGCACCTGATATTTGCAATAGGTAGCTACCGTTTTTACACTGTAGTTTTTGTGTAGTAAATACTTCTCAAACCGATTCATGCGCTTGGTTTAGCTCTTCGGCTAGGTGGGTATAAATTTGTGTTGACTCTATGGTTTTGTGTCCTAAAAATTGAGCTATTTTTTGCAAGGGCATTCCTTGCTGTAACAAATGTGTGGCTATGCTGTGGCGTAAGCTGTGCAAACCTATTTTCTTATTTTGAAGCGCGGTATCATCGCTTGCTTTTTGCAGTGCTTTAATGCGTAAACAAGCACTCATTCCATCTAAGC
>CAMDPJ010000271.1 GCA_945903925.1 Chryseobacterium gleum | reverse complement strand
TACCAAAGAAAAAGTACCCTCTGTAAAAGCCTCATTAATATTCGATTTTGCCAATTTAAAATCGCTGCTGCTCGATAAAGTTAAATCGGCAGTCGCCATCGATAAGGGAATTTCAATATTCATATTCACATCTACCGAAGTGCCTTCATACACAAAGTTGGGCGATAAAGCCATCACCTGCTGATAGGTAGGAATTGGTAGGTTCTTATTTAGGTTCACATTTAAGCCATAGCCCAAAGAATCGGGAAAAAAAGAAATCAACTGATCGATATTGGAGTTTCCTTTGTTAAATCCTAAGGCCACCGTGCTTAAAGTAACGGGAGAATTTCCGCTGGGCACATCTAAGGCGGCGGGTACATTTACTGGAGATGAAATCAATGCACCACTTAGCACCGCATTGTTGTTGAACTTGCTGTTTTTGGAGGATAAATTAAGCACATCAATGCTCATTTCTGCCCCTAAGCCATTGGCAATTTCTAAATCAACTTTTACATCTTCTAAATCTAAAGAGCCTGAAACGTAATTTTTAAAGGCATCTAATTTTGAAGAGGTTGGACCAACCTTCATTACAGGATTACCTAAATACCCTGTGGCCGCAGAAATCACTACATCTTTTAATCCGGCATCTACATAAAAAGTATCTCCCAAAGTAAGTGTTACCATTTGGTTTTTCGATTTTATACTTCCTATGATTTGCTGAATAAAAGTATTGATGGTATCGGCATCGGGGTAAATACTATTCTTGTTTAAATCTTGCATTACGCCTGGGTCGTCTTCCACGCCATAACCATGCAATTTCATTTCGTAACCAGTAAATGGAAAAGTAAATGTAGAAGAAACAACGGTGTTGGGAGGTGCAGGGGTAACAAATGTATCTACCATAAAGGGCAATCCTCCCAGCGTGGCATTCGGAATAAAATATTTAAAGTAAATGGTATCTCTAATGCTGCTGTTTACCTTCACCTCTACATTACCTGCTTTCACCTTAATTGTATTAAGCATCATATTGTTGGCTGTAAACACTGTAATATCTTCTACTACATTAAAAACATCTTGATCGGGAAAATAAGCTTGGGCAGTTTTAGGTTTTAAGTTTCTAATTTTCACTATCGTTGTAACAGCATTATTGGTGTCTACCACTTTCATACCTACAGATGCATCGGTATTCATAGTTAATATTTTCGCCACCATTTTGCCATATACTGTTTGTCCCGCCAAATCGAAACTCAATGTTGCAGATGTACCGCCAGGTATAACGGGAAAAGATCCTAAAGCTATCGTTGTACCGCCATACAAAGGGTCGTTCTTCAACAAGAAATCTAACACGCTGATATCTACGGGTAAGGTATTCTCAATACGAATATCCAAAAAGCCTGAAAGTACTACCATCGACTGAAAGAAAATACTACCATCTAAAATAATGTCGTTAGTTGAAATATTAGAAAAAGCATCAAAACCAATCGGATTGCCTTGATTACCTGTAATAAAGCCACCTATAAGCCCTTGATCGCGCGCAATTTTACCCAAAGTAACAGGATAAACCACCGAATCATTGGCCAACACCAAAGACTGTAAACTGGTGCCGTAGGTGTAAGTACTATCTGGAAATTTCAATAAAGAATCAGAAGTAACGCTATACAACTTCTCTTTATACACCACCTTTATAGAGTTGTCATTGTTCTTTTGCACGACATCACCACCTACCACATCGTTAATCGACATAGATGCCTTGATGAGGGGTGCCACCGCACGTGAATTCCATGTAGCACTTTCTATGTCTCTGCGACAAGAACTAACAAAAACCACGAATGCCAAGAAAGGCAAAAGAAATCTCTTCATAAAATAAGTACCGAAAAATTAAATATAGTAAAAAGCCAAAACTCCCCCTCTATAAAAACGACGCAAAAGTTTAATAAAGTTGCCTCAAGAAAAAAAATGAAAAAAAAAGCTGTGAATTTTCGGGATTTAAAAGAATGTCGTATGTTTGCGGCGGAGAAGTGGCAGAGCGGTCGATTGCATCAGTCTTGAAAACTGACGTACTGCAAGGTACCGGGGGTTCGAATCCCTCCTTCTCCGCCAGCTTAGATCGTAGATCGTTAGAAATTAACGGTCTACGATTTTTTTTTGAAGGTCACATACGAAAGTCCATACGATTTCGCGAAATTTTGAGAATTTTCGGCGGAGATTTAGAGATTTTAATTGGTATTGTCTGTTTGCTTGTCATTCTTTTTATCACCACACGAAAAGAAGGTCCAAATTGATGTCATAATTATTATCGTCTTAAGCGGCTTCATATAATGGCACATAACGTTTTGCAGCTACAAGAAGTTGGCGATTTCGGAGACGAAAACTGTCTGCCAGCACTGAACTTAATACGAAGCACAAAAGTTCATTTAACCACTGAACCGCCAATTTCTTGTAGGTGCTGTTAGGTGCTGGTGTTCTGTCTGTCGTCATTTTCCGCTTTTTCTCCTATTGTCTTCTTTGCATAACATTTGGCAATTGTCAGCAGAAGTCTTTCCGCCTTCGTGCCAAGGTGTAATGTGGTCGGCTTCCATTCCTTCAATTTCAAAAGGTTCTTTGCAAACTACGCAAATACCTTTTTGTCTTTCGTATGCTTCACGTTTCTGATTTGGGCTAAAAGCACGAATGTTTAAGTGCTTTTCTTTGTGAGTTAAAACATAAGTGTAAATTCCTTTTTTATTTCCAACGTCTTCGTCTTCCATAAGCTCAGAAACTTCTTGTTCCAATTTTTTCGGGTCTATTTTTTTGTCTTTAAACTCGTTGTAAAGAAACCCCCATTCGATACCTTTCATTTCTCTACGATATTTGGGGAATGTTGCTTTTACCCAATTAATAACTGCTTGAAAATAGAGCCAAAGTTCATTTGCGTTTGGTTCGTGTTGGTTTTTGGACATATAGTTTTTTATATCTCCGTTTGAAATCCAATTAATCGCAGTTTCTAAATATTCTTGTCGGTTAGCTGTAAAAAACGGCAAAACAGCCCCCACTTCGTCGGCTGAAATTGACCCCCTTTTTTCGGAGTAAACTG
>CAMDPJ010000270.1 GCA_945903925.1 Chryseobacterium gleum | reverse complement strand
AGAGTTTACAGGCAATATCATGTCGTTCTCTAAAGTGGTGGAAGCTCCACCTGCGCCAGTATTAAAGTCTATTAAGCCTATCAATATTTCTTACGATAACAACAGTGGTTTGGTGGAAGCCGATTTAACTGGCGATACTTTATATTTTGTGTTGAAGAAATTATCGTCTCTTAGTGGAATTAACATTGGCGTGCATCCTGAATTACATAATAAAATTATTCAAAAACATATTGTATCTCTTCCTTTTGAAGAGGCTTTAAAAGAGTTGGCAGGTGATGATGAATGGGTAAAGGTGAGCGATAAGTTTTATAAGGTGAATCCTAAAAAAGCAATTACAGCAGAAGTTCCAAGTACTAAGGGGAATAAAAATTCTAACAAGAACAATTACGGCAATCAAAACAATCAAAATAATTCGGGAAATGCATCTGAAGGTGATATTGAAATAGAAGTGCTGCCTACAGGTAAGATAAGTGTAACAGCTACCAACGCTCTCATTGCCGATGTGATTAAACAGATGTCGGAACGTGTTGGTGTAAACTATTACCTTTCAAAAGAGCCCACCGAAAAAACAACCATACATATAGTAGAAAGAAATTACGATGAGATTTTAAAAATTTTGTTCAATGGTACTTCTTTCACTTTTACCGAGTTGAATGGTATCTTCTTAATTGGAGATCGTACGCAAGAAGGCCTGCGCTCTACGGTGGTGGTGCAATTGCAACATCGTATTGCCGAGGATATGAAAGATTTTATTCCTGCCGACCTTAAAAAGAATTTAGAGGTGTTGGTTTTTACCGAACAGAACTCGTTGATTTTAAGCGGAAGCGAACCGCAAATTAAAGAGTTGGAGTACTTAATTAAACAGTTGGATAAAGTAGTGCCTGTTATTTTAATTGAGGTGATGATAGTAGATATTAGTAAAACAAATTCTACCACCAGCGGGATAAAGGCCGGATTTAAATCGAAGGATAAACCAGGTACGCCAGATTATACTTTTAATCAGGGCGATAAAGATGGTAACCCCGACGGGGTGAAAGTAACGATGGATGGAGGAATTTTAAATTCTATCATCAATAGCTTTAATGGCTTTGGCTGGTTGAACTTGGGCATGATAAGTTCTGATTTTTATCTCTCTATTCAAGCAATGGAAAGCAACAATATGGTGAAGGTTCGTTCTACACCTAAGTTATCTACGCTTAATGGTCACGAAGCCAATATGAGTATTGGTAAAAGCGAATATTATTTAGAACAAACCACCAACGTAATTGGTTCTCAGAATCCGCAAACACAAATTACCAATGTTTACAAACCTGTAAATGCCGATTTAACGATTAAAATAAAGCCTACTGTTTCGGGTGACGGTCAAATAACTTTAGAAATTGAGGTGCAACAAAATGACTTTACCGATACGCGTGTAACCAATACGGGGCCGCCCAACAGCGTTAAAAGAAAATTCGAATCGATGGTTCGCGTGAAAGATCAGGATATGATTATTTTGGGCGGATTGGAAGAAACTTCTACTACCAGTAAAGGTTCGGGCGTTCCTATTTTGAGTAGAATTCCCATATTGAAATGGTTCTTTAGCAGCCGCTCTAAATCGGTTGAAAAAACCAAGTTGGTTATCTTCATCAAACCTACTGTAATTTACTAAGATGTTTTCTTTTGTAAAGAATATCGACCTACTTAAAGCTAAAAAAGTGGCTGGAGTGGAAGTACTCTTGTCTTCTGGTGGCGAGCTTTACAACGTAGTAGTGTTAGAAAAGAAAAACGATAAGGTGCAAATTGTTAGCACCGAACAAGGTTTAAATTTCGAACAATTCAAACAAAAAACAGATCAAAATATTCCTTTGTTTTTATCGGTAGATGGCAAAGGTGTATTGCACAAAAAGCTTTCTTTTAACGAGGAAGAAAATAGTGCGCAGCTTTTATCGAAAGTGCTTCCTGGTGCCGATGAGCAACAGTTTTATGTGCAAAGTGCTGGTGAGTTTGTTTCTGTATTGAGAAGAGATGTGTTGGATGTAAGCGTTAATGAATTTAAGAAAGCTGGTTATTTTATTGTGGGCGCCGCTCTTGGTCCTTTCGCTTTAAATAGCATATTGTCTCTGGTAGAAAGTAAAGTGTTGCATACGTCTTTGTACCATTTGCAAATAAACGATGCTAAGGTTGATGCTTTAGGAAAAGCAGAAGATACATCGCTTAAAGTGACTATTGCCGATGAGCAGTTGAACGCTTCATCAGTTGTTGCTTTTGCCTCGGCGCTGAATTATTTTGTAAATGCCGATTCATTTTTCGAAGCAGAAATTATTCAGTCATCGTCAAATGATTTTAAAGAGAAGAGAAAATTTGTGGTGGGTGGAGTTGCTGTGTTGGTGTTTTTCTTTGTGTTGTTATTCGCGAATTATTTGGTGTACGATTCTTTGAAATCATCGAACAACGAATTGGAAGCACAATTTAAAATGCAGGAAGAAGATTTTAATAAAAGCGAAGTTTTAAAGAAAGAATTAGACGAGAAAATAGCTTTGAAAGAAAAGCTGGGCGTGAATGGAAGTACCCGTATTTCTGGTTATTTAGATGAAATAGCGGCAAGTGTTCCTGCGGCTATTCAGCTTACCGAACTTTCATTGAACCCAGTTGAGAAAAAGATAAAAGTCGACAAAGAAATTGAATACGATGTGAATCAAATTGTAATTGCTGGCCGATGTAAAAAGAGTATTTATTACAACGATTGGAAGAAAGATTTATCGAAGATGGAGTGGGTGAAAAATATTAGTGTGGTAAACTATATTGATGCCGATGATGAAGTAGGCGAATTCATTTTAAAAATTACCTTTTAATAGATGTTTAGCAATTTAACATACCAACAAAAAAACAAATCCCTCATTGTAGGCGCTTTGTTGTTTTTGGTGTTGGCCTATGTTTTAACGTTGAGTACTACCAAAGAAATGTTCTTTAAAAATTTGAAGCTACAAGAAGATGTGGAACGTTCTTTAAATGCTCCGGCACAAATAATTAAATACAAAGAAGAGCTAAGTAAAACCAAACAAATATTTGGTAAC
>CAMDPJ010000269.1 GCA_945903925.1 Chryseobacterium gleum | reverse complement strand
CATCTTTAACCTCTAAACCATCGAGGAAATCAGAATTGATGATTTTTCCTGTTTTTGATTCATAAGCTTCTTTCTCAATTTCTCCGCCTTCAACTACCGGTAAAATAGGTAAGTTGAATTGTTTTGCAAAAGCGTAATCTCTGCTATCGTGTGCAGCAACAGCCATCACAGCGCCGGTGCCATAACCTGCTAAAACATAATCACCAATCCACACCGGAATTTGTTTTCCGCTGAAAGGATGAATAGCATAAGCTCCAGTGAACACTCCGGTAACATTCTTCACATCGGCCATACGTTCTCTTTCAGAACGATTTTTAGTTTTTTCAAGATAATCTTCAACGGCTTGTTTTTGATCGGCAGAAGTTAATTCTGCCACCAACTCATGCTCTGGCGCAATCACCATAAATGATACGCCAAAAATAGTATCTGGACGAGTGGTAAAAACCTCTAATGACAAATCTGAATTTTGTACCTCAAATCTCAAACTGCTTCCCTCCGATCTCCCAATCCAGTATCTTTGCGATTCCTTGATACTTTCTGTCCAATCTATACCTTCTAAATCATCCAACAATCTTTGCGCATAAGCAGTAATTCTCATGCTCCACTGCTTCATTAATTTCTTTTCTACTGGATGTCCGCCACGCTCACTCACTCCGTCTTTCACTTCGTCGTTGGCTAGCACAGTTCCTAAAGCCGGACACCAATTAACAAACGCCTCACCTAAATAGGCCAAGCGATGCTCCATCAAAATATCCGACTGTTCTTTTTCATTTAATTCATCCCAAGATTTGTCAACTCCGCTAACATTAAACTTTGAACCTTGAACCTTGAACTTCTGAATCAAACTTTCAATTGCCTCTGCCTTGTTTGATTCAGGATCATACCAAGAATTGAACAGCTGAATAAAAACCCATTGTGTCCATTTGTAATAGGCTGGGTCGCTGGTGCGCACCTCTCTGTCCCAATCAAATGAAAATCCAATTTTATCTAATTGCTCTCTGTATCTTTTGATATTTTCTTCAGTGGTGATGGCTGGGTGTTGTCCGGTTTGAATAGCATACTGCTCTGCTGGCAAACCAAAAGAATCGTAACCCATAGGATGCAAAACATTGAAGCCTTTCAGCCTTTTGTAACGCGCATAAATATCCGATGCAATATAACCCAGCGGATGCCCTACATGCAAACCCGCTCCCGAAGGATAAGGAAACATATCTAACACATAATACTTCGGCTTGTCTTTATCAATTACCGATTTATACGTTTTATCTGAAGCCCATTTTGCTCTCCATTTGGCTTCTACTTCTCTGAAATTATATTCCAATGCTAAAAATTTTATGAGCCGCTAAAATAGGCAAAAGAAAAAAGTTCACAGGCAATAGTTCAAAGAAAAAACTGTTATCTGTGAACAATACATTAAAAACTATTATTTTAGCCGCAATGGAATGGAAAAGTTTTAACAATAGCTGGCGCACGCGCATCTCTTACTTATCAACAGTAGTAAGTATTTCGCTGGTTTTATTTGTGGTAGGATTGGTGGGCTTTGTGGTTTTAAATATTAAGCCTTTGGCCGATACGGTGAAAGAACATTTCGTATGTTCTATTTACATCAAAGAAGAAGTAAAGGAGGTAGATCTCAATCAATTCAAAAAGTTTTTAGATGCTCAAGATTATATTTTGTCAACTCACCTTATCGATAAAGACTCAGCAGCAGCAATATTACAAGCCGATTTAGGAGAAAATGAGCAGTTCATGGATTTAACAGATGGTAAAAATCCACTACCTATTTCCATCGATGTTAAAATAAAAGCCGATTACACCAATCCCGATTCGCTTAAAGTGATGGAAGCTGTTTTCCTTAAAAATCCAATTGTTACCAGTGTGGAGTACGATGCGCCAACCCTACAAATTGTTCATTCAAACTTGGCAAAAATAAACAGTTGGTTGCTTAGCATTAGTGCTGTTTTACTCATCATCGCTATCGCCTTAATCAACAACACGCTGCGTATTAAAGTGTATTCTCAACGTTTTGTAATTCGCACCATGCAGCTCATCGGCGCTAAAGGAACTTTTATCCTTCGTCCGTTTATTGTTGGCGCAGTTGTTCAAGGCATCGTTGCTGCACTATTCGCAATTTTAATGATGTTGGGCTTCAACTCATTTTTGATGAAGCATTTTCCAGAACTAGGATTAACGCAAGTATTCGCACAAAACACCATGATTTACTTAGGCATGATAGCCATTGGCATCTTAATCACCTTTTTATCTACCATCGTCTCTGTAAGTAAATTCTTACGCATGAGAACCGACGAACTTTATTATTAAAAATATTATGGAAAAACAGCAAGAAGAGGCTTTCGAAATGGGTAAAACCAATTATCTTTTATTGATAGCTGGAACAGTGGTAATAGGCGTAGGCTTTATCATGATGAGTGGCGGTGGAACAGAAAATACCAACGAATTTGCAGGCGATACTTTATTCAACACTCAACGCTTAACCATAGCGCCTATTACAGTGCTTATTGGTTTCGCAATTGTGTTGTTTGGTATCCTTAAAAAACCACAATAGTTCATGACTTATTTAGAAGCGATCATCATTGCCATCGTTGAAGGCATCACCGAATTTTTACCTATTTCTTCTACCGGCCACATGATCATCACTTCCTCTGCGATGGGCATTGCCAAAGAAGATTTTACAAAATTATTTACCATTGCCATTCAGTTTGGCGCCATTCTATCGGTAGTGGCTTTGTACTGGAAACGCTTCTTTCAAAGCAAAGAATTCTATTTTAAATTGTTTGTGGCTTTTATTCCGGCTGCTATTTTCGGTGTTTTATTCAACGATTTTATCGACTCGCTTTTAGAGAATGTTTTAGTGGTGGGAATTACTTTACTGCTGGGCGGAATTGTATTCCTCTTCTTAGATAAATTGTTCAACGATGAAGGCAAAAGTGATGCTACTCCGTCCTATCCTTCTGCTTTAAAAATTGGTATGTTTCAGGTGATTGCAATGATACCTGGCGTAAGCCGTTCGGCGGCGACCATCATTGGCGGATTAACACAAAAAATG
>CAMDPJ010000268.1 GCA_945903925.1 Chryseobacterium gleum | reverse complement strand
CCAACTTTAAATTCCATCTTGTAAAGATATTTTGTTTTTTTTTATTTCAATGTTATTTCTACCTTAAGCATGAGAATTCGGTAACAGAAAGAAAAATATATCCTAATTCGGCAGTAGGGGGATGTTTTCCAAACTATCATTTATGATATTCACGGTATGGAAGTTTTGAAAGCGAGCAACAATACTATTGCCATTAGCAGCTTAAATGACGGAGTTTATTTGCTCGTCAACGTTACCACAGGAATAATCATTTCTTCCAACGAAATTCCACCATGCTGAAAAGTGTTTTTGTAATGCTTTGCATAATGATTGAAGTTGTTGGGATAAGCAAAGAAAGTGGCATTTTTACTAAAGATATATCGCGCACTAATATGTGTTTTTGGTAATAACACTTCTTCTGGTTTTAGTATCTCAAATACCTCTTTCGGATTATATTGCATTCCTTGTCCCTGCTTGTATCTTAAGTTAGCGGTAAGTTCTTTAGTGCCTGCTACTTTAACAGGTTCTTTAACGCGCATCGTTCCATGATCGGTACTAATTACAATCGTTGCTTTTTTAGCACTTATTTTTTTGATTAATTCTAACAATGGAGAATGGTTAATCCAAGAACGAATCAGCGATCGATAAGCCGATTCATTATCAGCTAATTCACGCAATATTTTTATGTCGGTTCTTGCATGAGATAGCGCATCTACAAAGTTGAAAACAATTACATTCAAATCGTTGTTTTCAATTTGATTCATGTTATCCACCAACCTTTTACTCTGATCTAAATGTGTAATTTTATTGTAACTCCATTTTATGTTTTGGTTGTTGCGTTTTAAGAAAGCTGCAATAAACTCTTCTTCAAACTGATTTTTACTTCCGTCTTCATCTTCGTCTTTCCACATCGTTGGAAATAGCTTCGCAATATCACTAGGCATGATGCCTGCAAAGATTGAATTTCTTGCAAACTGTGTGGCGGTTGGTAAAATAGAGTAGTAGCACTCGTCTTCTGTAACACTTAAAAATTCACTAAATACTTCTTGTAGTACTTTCCATTGGTCGTAACGCAAGCAGTCGATTAATAAAAAATAAACGGGCTGACCTTTGCCAACATGCGGCAATACTTTTTGTTTGAAGAGGTTGTGCGACATCAATGGCGCTTCCTTAGGATTCTTAAACCAATCCACATAATTTCGTTCTACAAACTTTGCGAATTGCTGATTGGCTTCTGTTTTCTGCATATCGAAAATCTCATTCATGCTGGCTTCTTTTGCCACATCTAATTGAATATCCCAATACACCAATTCTTTATAAAATTCAATCCATTCTTGGTGATTCATTCTATCACCTAAGCGCATTGCTATTTTGCGAAATTCTTGCTGGTAATCGGTTACCGATTTTTCTCTAACCAACTTTTTCTCATCTAAGTTTTTCTTGATGGATAGTAAAATTTGGTTCGGATTTACTGGCTTGATCAGGTAATCAGAGATTTCACTGCCTATGGCATTTTCCATAATCATCTCTTCTTCGCTCTTGGTAATCATGACCACAGGTATCGACTTCTTGATCTTTTTTATGGCCTGTAAAGTGTCAATTCCGGTGATGCCGGGCATATTTTCATCTAAAAATATAATGTCAAAATGCTCTTCTTTTACTTTTTCTAAAGCCTCGTTACCACTCAACACTGTAGTAACATCGTATCCTTTTGCGGTGAGAAATAGTACGTGAGGTTTTAATAAATCAATCTCATCATCAGCCCAAAGTATTTTTATCTTGTCCATCTTAAAAAGTTCAATGTTTAATGTTTAATGTTCAATGTTGTATTCTTTCCGAAATTAGCAAATTGGAAGGATTGTTTGCTAACTTTGAACATTAAACATTAACCATTGAACTCTTCAGTTAATAAAAGAAAGATCATCAACGACCCAGTATATGGTTTTATTACACTTCCCTATGAAATCATTTATGATTTGATAGAACACACGTATTTTCAGCGTTTGCGAAGAATTCGTCAGTTAGGTTTAACTACTATGGTTTATCCTGGCGCTTACCATACCCGTTTTCATCATGCTCTGGGCGCCATGCATTTGGTAACGGAGGCTTTAACTGCATTGAAAAGTAAAGGTGTTGAGATTAGCGAGGAGGAAGCAAAAGGTGTTACTATTGCTATTTTATTGCATGATATTGGTCACGGTCCGTTTTCTCACGCTTTAGAACATACAATTGTTCAAGGCACCGGGCATGAAGAATTGTCGATGCTTTTTATGAAGCGGTTGAATGATCAGTTCAACGGACAATTATCAACAGCAATTGCAATTTTTAAAGATGAATACCCAAAACGCTTTTTACATCAGTTAATATCGAGTCAGCTCGATGTTGATCGCCTCGATTATCTTACTCGCGATAGTTTCTATACCGGAGTGAGTGAGGGTGTAGTAGGCGTGGAACGCATCATCAAAATGCTTAATGTAAAAGACGATAATATTGTGGTAGAAGCCAAAGGAATTTATTCTATCGAAAAGTTCTTAATTGCACGCCACATCATGTATTGGCAAGTATATTTACATAAAACAGTTATCGCCGCTGAGTTCTTATTAATTAAGGCTTTGCAAAGAGCTAAAGAATTAGCAAGAAAAAAAGCGGACTTGTTTTGTACACCTGCTTTCCGCATGTTTTTGTACAATGATTTCAATAGCGCCGATTTTGAAAAAAATCCTGAATTACTGAATAATTTCGGACAATTAGACGATTACGATATTCTCACTTCTATCAAGGTTTGGCAACAACACGAAGACCCTATTTTATCTACTTTGTGTCGCCATCTCATCAACAGGAAATTATACAAAGTAGAATTGGGATCAGAAAAAATTGATCCTAATTATTTAAAGCAATTGCAATCCAACTACTCAGTAAGTGCAAGCGATTTAGAATACTTCGTTTTTACCGATGTCATCAGAAATCAAATTTACAATAAGGAGAAATCTCCTATTATCCTGCTTTACAAAGACGGTACTACAAAAGAAATAAGCGAAACTTTCGATTTGTTTAATGTGGCAAATTTGGTGAAGCCGGTGGAGAAGTATTTTGTGAGTTACTTA
>CAMDPJ010000267.1 GCA_945903925.1 Chryseobacterium gleum | reverse complement strand
AACTTGTATTACAACTTTTTGCAGTTGGGTGGAGGGAAAGGAAAGAAAAAATAACTACAACAACTGCTTATGCCAACTCTCTTTTACGGGCACCACCCAAGCGCTTTCCAACTTAGCTTTTGAATCCACCAAATTATTGAAAACGATAGTATCTTGAGTTAATTCACCTGCTTTCAACTTGTCTTGAAATTGAAACATTTTGGTCAACTGAATCTTGTTGTCTTGAATAAAAGGAATCACCAATCGATCAAAAAAATCAACATTCAATGCTGCTGCAATCTCTTTAACCAACTTCACCGATGAATCTATAGAACAACCCGATGGAGCTTCTACGCCTTCATCTGCTGTTACAACAATAAATAAGTTGTGCAATACTTCAATAGATGCCGCCAAATCCTTTCCGTGCGATTTCCATTGGGGTAAAAAACCTTGAATTAATTCGTTGGCTTTGCTCACCTCAGCATCGGTAAGAATTCTGTTGGCTTGGTAAATCCACACTCTCGATGTTGAAGGAAGATTATTGTGAAGTATTGTTTGAACCATTGCTAACATTGAACTTTAAATATTGAACCTTGAACTAATTTACAAATCACTCGCTTGAGCAATCAACTCGGCCAAATCGAAAACTTTAATACTGCCTTCTTTCTCTTTGTTTTTCACGCCGTCGGTAAGCATGGTATTGCAAAACGGACAACCAGTAGCAATAATATCGGGTGAGGTTTCCAAAGCATCTTCGGTTCTCTCGATATTCACATCTTTATTTCCTTTTTCTGGTTCTTTAAACATTTGCGCGCCACCAGCTCCACAGCACAATCCTTTTGCTTTAGAACGTTTCATCTCCACAAATTCAGAATCTAATTTTTCAATTAAATCTCTTGGTGCTTCATACACATCATTCGCTCTTCCTAAATAACAAGGGTCGTGAAAAGTAATTCTTTTGCCTTTGAACTTACCGCCCTCAATTGTTAATTTACCTTCATTCAACAACTCTTGCAACAATTGCGTATGGTGCATTACTTCATAGTTTCCGCCCAACTCTGGATATTCATTTTTAAGGGTGTTGAAGCAATGCGGACAAGTAGTAACAATCTTTTTTACGTGATAAGCATTCAGCACTTGAATATTATTGAAAGCCTGCATTTGAAATAAAAACTCATTTCCAGCTCGCTTAGCAGGATCGCCAGTACACGATTCTTCGGTACCTAAAACCGCAAAATTAATGTTGGCTTTGTTGAGTAATTTCGCCATTGAACGCGTAATTTTTTTCGCTCTATCGTCGAAGCTTCCTGCACACCCTACCCAAAACAAAACATCGGGAGTTTCACCTTTTGCAGCCATTTCGGCCATCGATGGTATTACTAATTCAGCCATAATCTAAACGTTTTTAGTATCTGTTTCTGATGCCCATTTCATTCTATCGGCCATAGAAAATTGCCACGGCGCACCATTGTTTTCTATGTTGGTGAACACGTTGTTTAGCTCTTGTGGCGCTTCTGATTTTTCCATGACTAAGAATCTTCTTAATTCAATAATAACGGCAAGCGGGTCGTTGTTCACTGGACAAGCCTCGGTGCAAGCGTTACAGGAGGTACATGCCCATAGTTCTTCTGGTGTAATATAATCGTAAACCAACGATTTTCCATCAGTGAAATCGGCTCCTTTGGTATCGATATTTTTACCCACTTCCTCTGCTCTATCGCGCACATCCATCATTATTTTTCTAGGAGATAACATTTTACCTGTTTGGTTGGCCGGACAAGCGGCTGTACATCTACCACATTCGGTACAAGTGTACCCATCCATAATGCTCTTCCAACTCAAATCTTGAATATCTTTTGCACCAAATGTTTTGGGCGCACCTTCAGCTGCCGGAGGAGGAGTAGCCGATGGATCCATCATCAAACGCACTTCGTTGGTCACTTCAGTAATATTGGTGAATTGTCCCTTCGGTTTAAGGTTAGAATAATACACATTAGGAAAAGCCAAAATGATATGAAAATGTTTGGAAAGAGGCAAATAGCAAATAAAAGCAAAGATACCAGTGATGTGAAACCACCAGCAAAAGCGCTCAATCATCATCAATGCTTCTGAAGTAAACCCATCAAAAAACGGAGCTAAAAAAGAAGACACCGGAAAAGAACCCATCTTTGCATAATGCATGTACATGCGCTCCTGCAAAATGCTATCTGTAACATTCATAATTAAAAATGCGCTCATCAATAAAATCTCGATAGTTAAAATAATATTGGCATCATTACGAGGCCATGAAGTCATTTCTTTGCTCCAAAAACGTTTTATTTTAAGCACATTTCTGCGCATTAAAAAAACAACACACGCTGCAATAACACCTAAAGCCAAGTACTCAAAAGAAGCTATTAAAAAATCGTAAAACGCACCCATAAAGGAAAGGAAGCGGTGCGTGCCAAACAAGCCATCAACAATGATTTCAATCACTTCTATATTGATGATAATGAAACCAACATACACCAAAATATGCAAAACAGAAACGAGAGGATTAGCCATCATTTTCGATTGGCCAATAGCCACCAAAAACATGGTTTTCCAGCGCAAAGCAGAATTATCGCTTCTATGTTCTTCGCGCCCCAAAAAAATATTTCTTCTGATTTTACCCACTTGTTTTCCAAAGAACACAGAGGTAGCAATGAGCAATATTGCGAATACAATGTTTGGAATATATTGCATGCTTAATTGTTTTAGTGAGACAATTATTTACCGTACTTTTTAATGATGACAGAATCTCTTCTCATCTGTTCAATCACAAAAATGCTATCATTTTCAGCCTGTTTATGGTGACCTCTAAAATCCACTAAAGATAGGTTGATGTATTTCTGCGGATTTTCTTGTAAGTCGGTAATTAACATATTCAATCTTACCGATGCCAAAGTAAGTTCGTTGTACAATCTGTCGTTGTTGATGAGCTGCCCCATAGTGCCTTCACCTCTATTGATTTTATCCAAAATAGTATCTGTCTTTTTTAGAGTGTTGGTTACCGTTAAAATGGTTTCTTTAAAATTCGATTTGGCCAATGAATCTGTAATTTCATCTAAATTACTCATGATAGAAGTAATTTTACCATTGTTTTGTTGT
>CAMDPJ010000266.1 GCA_945903925.1 Chryseobacterium gleum | reverse complement strand
GGAAACTTGTTGTAAATCTCTGCCAATAAGCAAAGCATGAAGGTGGAGAATAATTTGGGCCGGTCTTGAATATCTGTCAGTCGCAAGATATTGATGTACGCTTTTCCGTCTTTTCCTTTTTGCAAAAGGTCTTCTACTTCAAACGATTTTTCACCAAAGAACTTGTCGCCGCCTTGCATTTCTAGTTCCAGCAACTTACGCATAATCACGCCCGATGAAGCTGGAGAGATGGCTCCGTAGTTTTGGGAGATTTCTTTTTTGCCATCGCCATCTGCTAAATATTGAAGTGCTGCGCGAAAATCTTTGATATCTAAAAGTGGTAATTTTTTGTCGTCGCAATATTTAAAAACAATTGCTACGGCACCTTCTTGGTTTTCATTGAGTTCTAAAACTTTGGAGAATAACACCGGTCCGAACTCTGAAACAGTAGCCCTCATTCGTAAACCTTTTTCCTCGGAAATCGTCAACAATTCTGTGGGGTATTGTTGCGGAGACCAAGGCGCACCAATGGCATC
This sequence comes from Chryseobacterium gleum, assembly GCA_945903925.1. Lineage (GTDB taxonomy): Bacteria > Bacteroidota > Bacteroidia > Flavobacteriales_C > JAHEZL01. The sequence continues at coordinate 2,608 of CAMDPJ010000266.1, read as the reverse complement.
CATTCTTTCTTTTATTTTCGGATTGGTTTCACCAGGTTTCGAAATACCACTAATGTCGCCCTTAATATCCATGAGCAATACATTTACGCCCTGCTCAGAAAGCGATTCGGCCAAGCGTTGTATCGATTTTGTTTTTCCTGTACCTGTTGCTCCGGCAATTAATCCGTGTCGGTTAATGGTTGCCAAAGGCAATTCAACGGCTAGGTTTTTAATGATGTTTTTGTCGAGTACAGGTGCGCCTATTACTACTGTTTTTCCTGAAAAATTAAAGGCTTCTGTAAATTGTTGAGTGAATTTGTCGATGCTCATTCTGTTGGGTGAGTAAGTTCTTCCTCTGTTTTTCTTGCTTTGCGTTTATCGATGTAAACAAATGCTCTATGGGTAAAAAATGTGCTTATTGCGAACAATCCTGCGGTTACGTAAAGATACCACCACTCAAAAAAGTCGTATATCAAGCCCAAAATAAAAAAGAAATTAACGTGAAGAAAGAGGCCGAGAATGAGTTGTAAAAACAACCTAGTTTTAAAGCCTTTTATAATGATTTTAGCTTCTTTTTCAATGTCGTCTCGGTGCTGAGGTTTTGCTAATGAATATTGAATGGCGAAATGCCTTTTAACTCTTTTGTAAACTTTAAAGCTAACGGCGGTAAGGGTTAGGTAAGCCGCAGCAATAATACAAGTCAGTATTATCAAAAATAAAAGGTCTTTACTATCGGTTGTATTATTTAGCATTTTCTTTTGTAATCCTTATGCTAACTTACATTAATTTAGCTTGAGATACTGCTAAAGCGGAAAAAAAGTTCGAAATTGAACCCGTATTGTTAAAAAGTTAACGCATGACTAAGAAACACATCAAAACCATTTTAATCGCAAACCGCGGAGAGATTGCATTGCGCGTAATACGTTCGGCTAGAGAGATGGGCATAAAAACGGTGGCGGTTTACTCCGATGTTGATAAAAATATGCCCTTTGTGCGCGTGGCCGACGTTGCTGTTTCTATTGGTGGAAAAGCCTCTCGAGAGTCGTATTTAGATATGAATAAAATCATTACGGTTTGCAAAGAGCAAGGGGTAGATGCTGTTCATCCTGGCTATGGATTTCTTTCTGAAAATCCCGAATTTGCTGAGCGTTTAGAGAAAGAAGGAATAGTGCTGATTGGTCCGTCGGCATTTTCTATGAAGGTAATGGGCGATAAATTGTCGGCAAAAGCGGCGGTAAAAAAGTTTTCTGTGCCCGTAGTTCCTGGTTCAGAGGGAGCATTAAAAAATCATTTTGAAGTTTTAGAATTGGTGAAAAGGATAGGTTATCCTGTTTTGTTGAAGGCGTCTGCAGGCGGCGGAGGAAAAGGGATACGCGCTGTTTATAGCGATGATGAACTGCAAAGTGCCTTTGAAAGAGCTGTCGGCGAAGCAGAAGCGTCGTTTGGTAACGGGGCAGTTTTCGTAGAGAAATTTTTACAAAATCCTAAGCATATCGAAATTCAATTGTTGGCCGATAGTTTTGGCAATACCGTTTATCTTTTTGAGAGAGATTGTTCTATTCAGCGTCGCCATCAAAAGGTGGTTGAAGAAGCGCCATCTGCAATACTTACCGATGAGCTTAGAAAAAAGATGGGTGAAAGTGCTGTAAATGTCGCCAAGGCTTGTAATTACTTGGGTGCAGGAACAGTAGAGTTTATGGTAGACGCTCAAAATAATTTCTATTTCTTGGAGATGAATACGCGTTTACAAGTGGAGCATCCGGTAACAGAAATGATAACAGGATTAGACTTAGTGAAAGAGCAAATTAAATTGGCGCAAGGCGAAAAATTATCATTTATTCAAAACGATTTAAAAATTAACGGACACGCCATAGAAGTGCGCGTAAATGCCGAAGATGTTTGGAATGATTTTGCGCCCGATAGCGGCGTGCTTCGTTTTTATGAAACGCCTAAAGGGCATGGTATTCGTGTAGATGATGGCTTTGAAAGAGGAGGTGAGGTTTCAGTATATTACGATTCTATGATTGCGAAGTTAATTGTGCATGCGCCAACACGTGCCGAGGCCATTGAGAAAATATTAGGGGCCATCAATGAGTACAAAATTGTGGGTATTAAAACTACTTTGCCATTGGCTCAGTTTGTTTTAAAACACGAATCTTTTGTTTCGGGAAAATATGGTACTTCCTTTATAGCAGATTATTTTAGCAAAGAGGCCAATAATTCAAGTGAATTGAATGATGTAGTGGCTTTGTTTGCAAATTGGCATTATGATAGTAAGCGAGTGATCGTAAAAAAATATTCTTCAAATACATATCAAAATGAGTGGTTGAGCCGTAAAGACCAGTAGTATGTGCAATCGCCTTTTTTTAATAGTTTTTATTTTTTGCTTTGTGCACTCGGTAGAGGCGCAAGTGCAAGGGACTTATGTTAAAATAGGCAACGATACAGTTTATATGCTCAAAACAATTGATATTATCGTTAATAAAAAAACAGGCAAGGTAATGCGTAAAGAAGACACGCGAGAATACCGTGTTTTGCTTAGAAGAATTAGAAAGGTTTATCCAATAGCCCTTACAGCTGCCGATTTGTTAGCCGATTGTGAAGAAGAGTTGATGAAGGTTTCTACCGA
>CAMDPJ010000265.1 GCA_945903925.1 Chryseobacterium gleum | reverse complement strand
AGTTCAGGAACAATTATTTTCTCTTGGCCTTCCAGCCAATCGTCGAAGGTCATCACCACTGCACATTTTTTATTGTTGTACCAATTGGTGATTTGAATATCTTGAGTAAAAGAAATGGTATAGGATAAAAGGAAGAGGACGATTAGTTTTTTCATAGTAGTTGTAATGCTTGGGGTAAAAATAAGACTTTTTTGGCGCGAATGTGATTCCAACCACAGGACACTTGCAGGACAATAGTTCCTTCGGGGTACCTCAGGATGACAGGCACGCTTAAAAGTAGCACTCACCCAGTTTGTCATCCTGAGGTACCCCGAAGGAACTATTGTACTGGTAATAAAATCACACTAATTAAATTAAATAAAAAAACCCTTCGTTTTTCAACGAAGGGTCTTCTGTTTTTTTATTGTAGTCGTAGTGTTACCCAGCAACAACTTCGAAAGAGAACTTAGCAGTTACTTCACGGTGTAATTTTAACTCCGCTTCGTATGTACCTAAAGTTTTGATGCCTCCGCCCAAAATTTTGATGTTTTTTCTTTCAACTTCTACTCCTGCCGCTTTCAAAGCATCACCAACTTGTACGTTGATTACAGAACCAAATATTTTTCCAGTTTCTCCAGCTTTAGCACCAACTTTAACAGTTAACGCAGCCAATTTAGTTGCTAAAGCGTTAGCATCTGCTTTCGCCTTCTCATCTTTCTTAGCGCGTTGTTTAACGTTTTCTGCGTGAACTTTTCTTGCTGATGCAGTTGCTAAAACAGCAAATCCTTGAGGGATTAAAAAGTTTCTTCCGTAGCCTGGTTTAACTACCACTACATCATCTTGAAATCCAAGAGGCTGCATATCTTTTTTTAAGATTACTTCCATGGCTAATAATTATTTTAAGTTATCGGCAACAAATGGCAACAAAGCCAATTGTCTTGCTCTTTTAATTGATTGAGATACTTTTCTTTGAAATTTCAAAGATGTACCAGTAATTCTTCTAGGAAGAACTTTACCTTGCTCGTTCAAGAACTTCATCAAATAATCTGGATTTTTGTAATCCACATGTTTGATTTTGCTCTTTTTAAAACGGCAATATTTGCTTTTCTTAACCTCAATCGATGGAGGTGTTAGATATCTGATGTCGTCTGCTGCCATTGCTTTATATATTATGCTTTAACTTCTTCTTTCTTTGATTTTTGAGACTTTCCTCTGAATTTATCATTGAAGGCTACTCCGTGTTGGTCTAAGCTAACAGTCATAAATCTTAATAATCGCTCATCTCTTTTATAAGCCAACTCTAAATCGGCAATTACAGCACCTGTTCCTTTGAATTCAATTAGGTGGTAAAACCCAGTTGATTTCTTTTTAATAGGATAAGCAAGTTTTTTCAAACCCCAGTTATCTTGGTGGATAACCTCAGCGCCTTTTTGTTTCAATAAGTTAACGTACTCATTCACAGTCTCTTTCAGTTGTTCATCCGAAAGAACCGGCGTCATCACAAAAATTGTCTCGTATTGATTCATTATCAATCAGTTTTTAAAAAATTCAATCCGCCTCTAAAAAAAGCGGAGGGCAAAAATACAAAAGAATTTGTATCATGCAAATCTTTTTCAAAGTTTGATGTTGAAAAATAACTAGTTCAATGTTTAAAGTTCAATGTTCAATGTAAGCTAAACCTACCGAAAAGCTCTTAAAAAGCACTATCTCAGTGAAAATCAAAGATTGAATGCAACTCTGCTAACTTTAAACATTGAACATTAAACATTGAACATAATTATTATATTTGTCGGCAATGGAAGCATTCGTAGTATCAGCGCGCAAATACCGACCAGCCACTTTTGACGAGGTGGTGGGACAACCTTCCATTGTTGGTACTTTAAAAAATGCAATAAGAAGTGGGCAAGTTGCGCAAGCTTTCCTTTTTTGTGGACCAAGAGGGGTTGGAAAAACCACTTGTGCCCGTATTTTAGCCAAAACCATCAATTGTCAGAACCTTACTAAAGATATAGAACCGTGCAATGAATGTGAGTCGTGTACTTCTTTCAATTCGGGACAGTCTTTAAATGTATATGAACTAGATGCCGCTTCTAACAACTCGGTGGAAGACATTCGTAACTTGGTGAATCAAGTGCGCATCGCTCCGCAAATTGGCACGAAGAAGGCTTATGTGATTGATGAGGTGCACATGCTCTCTCAATCGGCTTTCAATGCTTTCCTCAAAACATTAGAAGAACCACCTGCCCACGCAGTGTTTATATTGGCTACTACAGAAAAACACAAAATTTTACCTACTATATTAAGTCGTTGTCAGGTTTTTCAATTCAACAGAATTACGGTTAACGACATCGCTTTACATTTAGAAGGTATTGCCAAAAAGGAAAATATCGCTTTCGAAAGTGAGGCTTTACATATCATAGCGCAGAAGGCCGATGGTGGTTTGCGCGATGCGTTATCTATTTTCGATCAGCTGGTGACTTACTCTAATAAGAATCTTACCTACCAGTCGGTGATTTCTTCTTTAAATGTATTGGATAGCGACTATTATTTCAAAGCGACCGATTTTTTATTGAAAAAGAATATTCCAGAAATATTATTGCTTTTAAATGAAGTTATAGACAAAGGCTTCGACGAGCACAATTTCATTTTAGGCTTGGGTGAACATTTCCGTAATTTGCTATTGTGTAAAAATGCAGCTACTACACATATCATAGAAACTTCTGAAAAAAACAAAGCTTTGTACTTAGAGCAAACCGCTAAATGCTCTGATGATTTGCTGTTGTGCGGATTGGAGATAACGAATGACACCGATATTCAATACAAATCGAGCAAGAACAAACGTTTGCTGGTTGAATTGTGCCTGCTTAAACTTTGCTCGGATAATCTAGCAGAGCTTAAAAAAAAAAGCTTCGCCGACTGAGAATTCCTTTGCCTAAGGCAACATCCATTTTACAAGTTAGTGCTAAAGTTCCAAGCACCCCAGCCATTAAAGCGGCTGAACCTGTGTTGCCAAAACCAAATATTGTTGCCCGGCCAAAAGTTACCTTAAAGTCTATAGGCATCAATAAAATGCTTAATCCCCAAAAGGAGGAAATTGTTGTGGAAAAGAGCGGCCCCTTAGAAACCAAAGCCTTTACTGAAGCTGAGTTGATAAGTGTTTGGAAAGAATAT
>CAMDPJ010000264.1 GCA_945903925.1 Chryseobacterium gleum | reverse complement strand
AATTTTTGCTGTTTATTTCGTTGGGCGGCCGCAAGGGCACGCCCCTACAATTCAACCATATTCCTTATATTTAAACCTCTAAAAATCGCACATGCAACTATATTCTGCAAATACCGGCTACTTCAAACTCGATGGCGGCGCTATGTTTGGCGTGGTGCCTAAAACCATTTGGAATAAAACCAATCCGGCCGATGATAAAAATTTATGCTCGTGGGCCATGCGCTCATTGTTAATTGAAGATGGCAATAGATTGATTTTGATTGACACAGGAATGGGCGACAAACAAGACGATAAATTTTTGAGTCACTATTATCTTCACGGCGACGATTCTTTACAAAAATCACTCAATAAATATGGTTTCACCGAAGACGACATCACCGATGTGTTTTTAACGCATTTGCATTTCGACCATTGCGGTGGTGCTATCAAAAGAGATGCAAACGGCTTACTGATTCCTGCTTTCAAAAACGCAAAATTTTGGAGCCACTCTGCGCACTGGAATTTAGCAATGAATCCTAATCCTAGAGAAAAAGCTTCGTTTTTGAAAGAAAATATTCATCCTATTGAAGCAAGCGGACAATTAAATTTCATCGATAAAAGCACAGATGTTTTTCATAAGGATATTGAGATTTTAGTCGTTAGCGGACACACCGAAGCTCAAATGATTCCTCATATTTCTTACAATGGAAAAACGGTTGTTTTCGCCGCCGACTTATTACCTTCTGCCAGCCATATTCCATTGTCGTATGTTTGCGGATATGACAGTCGTCCGCTACTCACCATGGACGAGAAAAAATTATTTTTAGATACAGCTGCAAGTAAAGAACACATTTTGTTTTTACAGCACGACCCTACTAACGAATGCTGCACCGTGCAACAAACAGAAAAAGGTGTAAGATTAAAAGAGGCCATTAGAATTTTTGAATCATGAGTTTCAACTTAGTTTCTCCATACTCTCCAACTGGTGATCAACCCGAAGCCATTCGACAATTGGTTGATGGAATAAACTCTGGCGTTGCGCATCAAACTTTACAAGGCGTAACTGGTTCGGGTAAAACTTTTACCATGGCCAATGTGATTAAAGAGATTGGTAAACCAACTTTAATATTGAGTCACAACAAAACTTTAGCAGCACAATTGTACGGAGAATTCAAACAGTTTTTTCCCGATAACGAAGTGCACTATTTTGTTTCTTATTACGATTACTATCAGCCCGAAGCATACTTACCAACCACAGGAACTTATATTGAAAAAGATTTATCCATCAATGCCGAAATAGAAAAATTACGTTTGGCTACTTCCTCTGCTTTGATTTCTGGAAAAAGCGATGTGATAGTTATTTCATCGGTGTCGTGTATTTACGGCATGGGAAATCCCGATGATTTTACTTCGAGTGTTTTTGAAATAAAAGTCGGACAAACCATTGCCCGCAATCAATTGCTTAGAAAGTTTGTAGATAGTTTGTATTCACGCACCGAGATAGATTTAAATCGAGGGAATTTTAAAGTGCGTGGCGATACCATCGATATTTTTCCAGCCTATTTAGATATCGCATACCGCATTTCCTTTTGGGGCGATGAGATAGAAGAAATTTTTTCTATCGACCCTATCAGCGGAAAAAAAATAACCAGCATTGCTAAATTAATGCTCTACCCTGCCACCCTCTTCGTTACGTCGAAAGAGAGAATGAATGATGCTATTTTTCAAATTCAACTCGACATGGTGAAGCAAGCCGATTATTTTAAATCGGAAGGTAAATTGGTGGAGGCGCAACGTATTCAAGAACGCACCGAATACGATATTGAAATGATGAAAGAATTGGGCTACTGCTCGGGCATTGAAAATTATTCGCGCTATATGGATGGCCGCGCTCCTGGCGCCCGTCCGTTTTGCTTGTTAGATTATTTCCCCGATGATTTCATCATGATGATTGATGAGAGTCACGTTACCATTTCGCAAATTAAAGCGATGTATGGTGGCGACAGAAGCAGAAAAATAAACTTGGTAGAATACGGTTTTCGCTTGCCCGCAGCAATGGATAACCGTCCGCTACAGTTCGAAGAATTTGAATCGATATTGCACCAAACAATATATGTGAGTGCTACTCCTGCCGACTATGAATTAGAAAAATCGGAGGGCGTTGTGGTGGAGCAAATTATTCGTCCTACCGGCCTACTCGACCCATTAATTGAAGTGCGTCCGAGCATCAACCAAGTAGATGATTTACTCGATGAAATCGACAACACAGTGAAAAAAGGTGCACGTGTTTTGGTGACTACCTTAACCAAAAGAATGGCCGAAGAATTGGCGAAATACATCACCAATTTAAATATCAAATGTCGTTACATCCATAGCGATGTTGACACCATGGAGCGCGTTGAAATATTGCGAATGCTGCGCCTCGGCGACATCGACGTATTGATTGGCGTTAACTTACTAAGAGAAGGATTAGACTTGCCAGAAGTATCGTTGGTTGGAATTTTAGATGCCGACAAAGAAGGATTTCTCCGCAGCGAAAGATCGCTCACCCAAACAGTTGGTAGAGCTGCAAGAAATGTGGATGGTAAAGTAATTATGTACGCCGACAAAGTAACGGAGTCGATGCAAAAAACCATCAACGAAACCAACCGAAGAAGAGGTCTTCAAATGGCCTACAACGAGAAATACGGCATCACGCCAAAAGGCATGAGCAAATCTCGCGAAGAAATCATGGAGCAAACTGGTTTACTCAATTTCTACAAGGTGAAAAACACCAACGAAGAAATAAAACCAGCTCTCGCCGCCGACCCTATCATAGAATACATGACAGCTTCTCAATTGGAAAAAGCAATCACACAGACGCAAAAATCGATGGAAAAAGCAGCGAAGGAATTAGACTTCTTATCCGCTGCGAAATTTAGAGATGAGTTGTTTGCGATGAAGGAAAAATTGAAGGGTAAGTTGTAGAGCGCTCTCCCAGTAGTTTCAGATTTAGCGCAGCGCAATCTGAAATCTTCTTTTCAGCGATTTTTAATATCGATGAATCACACAAAATAAAAGCGATTAAAAATCGCAATAAGTTCGTTTCAAATTGCAAATTTGAAACTACTGTGTAAGTTGTAGAGCGCTCTCCCAGTAGTTTCAGATTTAGCGCAGCGCAATCTGAAATCTTCTTTTCAGCGATTTTTAATCGCGATGAATCACACAAAA
>CAMDPJ010000263.1 GCA_945903925.1 Chryseobacterium gleum | reverse complement strand
CTTTCAGAAATATTTAGCGCTGCTGTTGTAGTGATGTTTTGCCCTGCGTTCATGGTAATATTAGCCCCTGCGGTTATGGTTATATCATTCGGTGCAGTCACACTAATATTTCCAGCTCCATCCATAAACCAAGTATTACCAGAAGGGTCTTTAACTAAAATACTATTGTCGAGTTCGTTAAAAGTAATCGTACTACCACCACGGGTGAAAATACTTTTCAAATGATTTTTCTCCTGTCCTCCAGCGCCTGTTTGACCATTAAACAAGCTTCCTAGTACAAACGGTCTATTGGGGTCGTTGTAGCGGAAACCTAGCATGACGTGGTCGCCAATTTCTGGGATGAAAACCATACCTCGGTTTTTAGAAACTTCGCCACTGGTTCCGGCATCGGGGGTCATGGCATGAAAATTATTTGGCTTTCAGGTAGGTACGATACTAAACAATCATAAATAACTGCGCAAAGTGAGAACACTTTGCGTAGGGGACTACCGAAATTTCCTCTTTGTAAAACGAAAATATGTAGTTCAAAAATAAAAACTTTAAAAAATAAAAAACTTTAGCTTCAAGCATTTGAAGGTGATTAGTTCCAAAACAGGTTAATTCTCTAGCTCTATATCAATAAAAAATTCTGTTATCTTACCAACATTTTACCTGGAACAGTTCGTATCCAAACATTATCTTTCCCATAAAAAGCAATTCTATTAATAAATGGATTAGAAATTTTTTCTTCACTCCATGATTTTCCATTATCCTCGCTTCTGTAATATAAGCCATCATTTTTATCTACTATAATAGAAATAACGTTGTCAAAAATATGTACATCATTTATCATGGTGTCTTTGACTGGAAATTCTATTCTTTGAAAATTTTTATCGTCTAAATTTCTATAAATAATATTTCTTTTGTATTTATCTTCTGCTACAAAATACAGGTTGTCTTTATTGTCCATCCCCATTGAAAAAGGCAACTCTTCTGTGTTAGAAATTTTTATTTCTTTGCTCTCAAGTGTATTTAAATTTACTTTAACATAACTGTCGCACTCTTTTGTCAAATAGTACAACATCCCTTTTGAGGAGACATTGAAGTCCGTTCCACTATAAATTTTAGGAAGCTTTATTTCCGTCCAGCTTACACCAGTATCTTCTGTGAAAAGAATTTTTAGATTAGGATAACTATAGCCATAAATTCCGCATATGCCAATGCCTTTTGAAGGAGTCCAAAAATGAATTTGGTCTATTCGATCATTTTGGTTTATACTCATTTCTTGCCAATTTTCTCCTTGATTATTGGACATGTGAATGTGTGAATGTACTTCGTCAGCTTCCTCTCCATGATAACTATTTTGCAATACAATTAATGTAGAACCAACAGTGTTAAAATCGAAAACATCTCCTTTTCCTAGAATCGTCTCTCCCCAGTTGAGTCCGCCATCAGTAGTTCGGAGTATTATAGCATCTTGATTTTTAGAAATATTAATGGCGTTGTATTCTCCATTTTCATTATCAATTTCATTATCATATCTTCCTGTAAAAAAACCAATTTTTTCATTAATAAATAGAAATTTATTAAAAAAATAATTGGTTCCAATATTATATTTATTGTTGTTTTTTTCTGTTCCTTTAGTTTCTATTTCTTTCCAATGCATATTTTGTGGGTTTGTACAGCTAATCATAAAAACAATTAGACTGAAATTAAGTATAGGTTTTTTAAACTTTAAAACCATGATTCCATTTTTTTAATTGACTGTTCCAATTTTTCACTTATTTCATTGCTTGCTTTTTCTATTTCTGCTTTTTTCTTTTCTAAATATCTTCTTGCTTCATGATACTTTTCTTTTCCATACCCTGTACTATCATCTTTCCATTTTATTATTTGCTCTTTAGCTACATACCATGCTTGCTCCCAAGTTCCTGTGCTTGCCCATTCTTTAAAGTCAGGCGTTAAACAGACTTCCATTTTATCTGCTATAGAAATATTTAGCAAACCAGCATCTAAATAGGCGTCTGGATGAGTAGCAAAGGCAAATTCTTGAAACCAAGAATCATTTAGTTCTACATCTTTAAGCGTTTTTACTTTAGCATCTTTATTGAATTTTTTATTGAATTTACTGGTGAATTCCTCATCTACAATTCCGTTATCCATATACTTTTGAAGATATTTCCTAGCTCTTGTTAACCAAGCTTTACCTCCTTCAGACAGCTTAGGCATCAAGTAGTTACTAAAAACAACACAGTATTTGTAACCATAACTTTCTCGGATAATGGGGATTCCTTTATTATATTCTGGATAAGGAGGTTTCAAAGGTTCTGTATTAAGAACTTTAGACCACCAATCTTTAGCTTTATCAATTTTATCTCCAACGTATGGAACCGAGGATTTTTTTTTCATGGGGCCGAAATAATACGTAGGAGGAATATGCCTGCATGTTTTATGACGCTCTAAAAAATTTTCAAACCTCCATTTATAATACCCACAATTCCCATAATTACCAGGATACTTTATAGGTTTTTTGATGCAAATAATTGTTGTTTTTTCAGGTTTTTTAAACCTTGGATCTCCGAATGTTACATTTGTCATATCACTTATTTATTACCTTTCATTTGAACTTTTTTATTCGAAACCAATGTCAGATTTTCTTCTGTTGCAATAATTTCGACCTTCTCAGCAGTTTCTACAAATGCTTTTGAAAGACTATAATATTTATTTTCAACTGTAATATATAGATTTTTTGCACTTTTATTAATTGCCATAAAATGATTTATAATAGATTAAAACATATTAGATTTCTCGGTACTATTTACTTCTACCGTTTTTTTACTGCTTTCTAAAAGCATATTTTCTTTGACACTAAAAATGGTTACTTTATCTGCATGTTGAGTAGATTCCATTGAACCACGAATATACTTTTGTTCAACGATTTCGGTTTTATTATTGGCATTTTCGATTATATCGCCAGTAGCTCGCTGGTCAATATCATTTCCAGCGGTTTGTGTTATATTTTTACCAGCCGAATGATCCATATCGTCTCCTGCGCTTACAGATACATTTTTACCTGCGGTCATGCTAATATTCTCTCCTGCATTCACCGTAAAATTCTTCGGAGCAGTCACACTAATATTCCCCTTCCCATCCATAAACCAAGTGTTCCCGCTTGGGTCTTTAACTAAAATACTATTGTCGAGTTCGTTAAAAGTAATCGTAC
>CAMDPJ010000262.1 GCA_945903925.1 Chryseobacterium gleum | reverse complement strand
ATATCGAGGCAGGGTATGATTCTTTTTGATAGCATTATTTTCTTATTGTAGGGGCGAAAAATCTTTCGCCCTCTTATTTATTTAAATTTCAATGGGCGGAAAATTTTTCGCCCCTACATGACGCAATTAATGGTTAAATATCTCCAATTCTTTTAAACTAATTCTATTTTCGTAAATCGCTTTTCCTACAATGGCACCATAACAACCTGCAGCTTTTAAATCGTGTAAATCTTGCATTGTTGTTACTCCTCCACTAGCGATTACATTCAATTTAGGGAATTTAGAAATCATCTTTTTGTACAATTCGGTAGCAGTTCCTTGTAAGGCGCCATCTTTTGAAATATCTGTACAAACAGTGTATTCAGCACCTTTAGCAACATAGTCGGCAAGGAAATCCCAAAGGTCAATTCCCGAATCTTCTAGCCAACCATTGGTGGCAATTTTTTCGTCTTTTACATCGGCGCCGAGAATAATTTTACCTCCATATTGTTTAATCCATGAAGAAAAAATATCCGGATTTTTAACTGCAATACTTCCACCTGTTACTTGCGCTGCACCGCTGTTGAAAGCCAATTGAATATCGCTATCAGTTTTAACTCCTCCACCAAAATCTATGATTAATGAAGTGCCTTTGGCAATCGTTTCAAGTACTTTGTGGTTAATGATGTGTCCGCTTTTAGCGCCATCTAAATCCACCAAGTGCAAACGCTTTAAGCCTGCGTCTTCAAACATTTTTGCTACGTCCAAGGGATTCTCGTTGTACACTTTTTTTTGAGCGTAATCGCCTTGTGTTAGTCGAACACATTTACCGTCGATGATATCTATAGCTGGAATTATAAACATAAATAATTAGTTTTGATTGAACACACAGCACGTCATTGCGAGGAACGAAGCAACCTTATGATATACTTGATTAGTTTGCTTCGTTCCTCGCAATGACGAACTAGATTTAATTTTCATAACGATAAAAAGTTTTTCAAAATTTGCTCGCCAACTTTTCCACTTTTCTCAGGGTGATACTGACAAGCATAAAAATTATCTTTCTGAATAGATGCGCTGAAAGGAGTGATGTAATCGCAAGTTTCAACGGTATATTGATTCACAGGAACATAATAACTATGAACATAATATACTTGATTTTCACCATTGTTAAATACAGCGTTTTTCCCAGAATTACCATTCCAACCCATGTGCGGAACTTTCATCGTAGGATTAAAAAGTTTAACGGTCTCCTCAATAATACCAAGGCACGGTGTGCCCCCTTCCTCAGAGAATTTACACAGCAATTGCATACCCAAACAAATTCCCAAAACAGGTTGTTTTAATTGAGGAATCAGCGTATCTAAGCCTTGAACTTTCAACTCGTTCATGGCAGCTTGTGCGTGACCCACTCCGGGAAAAATTACTTTATCTGCAGAAAGAATTTCTTCTGCATTGTTCGATAGAATAGGCCTTACACCCAAACGCTGAAATGCGTATTTCACCGATTGAGTATTACCTGCTCCGTAATTTATAATGACCAATTTCATTTTATAATGTTCCTTTTGTAGAAGGTAAACTTTGATTGTCTGGATCTCTTTTAATCGCCATTTTAATAGCTTTTGCTAAAGCCTTGAAGATGCCTTCAATTTTGTGGTGTTCGTTAGTGCCTTCGGCTTTGATGTTTAGGTTGCAACGGGCAGTATCGCTAAACGATTTGAAGAAATGGTAAAACATTTCGGTAGGCATGTCGCCCACTTTTTCACGTTTGAATTCTGCGCTCCACTCAATCCACGGACGGCCGCCAAAATCTATCGCTACCTGTGCCAAACAATCGTCCATTGGCAAGCAATAGCCGTAGCGTTCAACTCCTAATTTATTGCCTAAAGCTTTGTTAATGCATTCGCCTAAAGCCAGGGCTGTATCTTCAATAGTATGGTGTTCATCAATTTCTAAATCACCTTTAGTAAGAACAGTTAAATCCATTCCCGAATGGCGTCCGATTTGATCTAACATATGATCGAAAAAAGGCAAGCCAGTAGAAATAGAAGTTTTACCTGAACCATCTAAATCGACTTCAATTTTGATTTTGGTTTCTTTGGTGTTTCTTTCTACAACAGCTGTTCTATCGGCCTTGCGCAAGAACTCCCAAATCTCTTTCCAAGAAGTAGTTTTAATAGCGATGGTAGAGGCGAGGTCGTTTTCTTTTGAAGTTATTTCTGCTGCGCCAAGCGCTTCGTTGTTGTTTAACCAAATACCTTTAGCGCCTAAATTGGCGGCTAGTTGCATGTCGGTAATTCTATCGCCAATCACAAAAGAGTTGGCTAAATCGTAATCGCCGATCATGTATTTTCCTAACATACCTGTGCCCGGTTTACGAGTAGGAGCGTTGTCTTTAGCGAAAGTGCGGTCAACGAAAATATCGGTGAATTGAATGCCTTCTCCTTTCAAAGAATTGAGGATCATATTCTGACAAGGCCAGAAAGTATCTTCAGGAAAAGAGGTGGTACCCAATCCATCTTGATTGGTTACCATCACCAAAACGAAATCTAATTTTTCGGCAATTTTACTCAGGTGTTGAAATACACCAGGGTAGAATTCTAATTTGTTTAAATCGTCGACTTGGTAGTCATTTGGTTCTTTAACCAACACTCCGTCGCGATCGATGAATAGTACTTTTTTCATTTTTTTGTTCTTGTAGGGGCGAAAAATCTTTCGCCCAAATTTTATATTTTAAGAGGGCGAAAGATTTTTAGCCCCTACGGGATTTATTTCAATTCTTTTAATGTATTAATCACTTCTTTATTTTCTTCAGGTGTACCAACAGAAATTCTAATACATCCTTCGCACAAAGTCACCGTATTTCTGTTGCGCACAATGATACCTTTTTTCACTAAGTAATTGTAAGTTGCATTGGCATCATTTACTTTGGCTAAAATGAAGTTGGCATCGCTAGGATATACATGTTGAGTGATAGTTAATTTTACTATTTCCTCGGCCAATGCTGCTCTTTCTTGATTAAGGATATCAATCTCTTGCATCACTTTTTCTCTTTCTTCTAACTTTTTCAACACTGCTTGTTGCGTAAGTTCGTTGATGTTGTAAGGAGGTTTTATTTTGTTTAGGACTTTAATTATTTCTTTACTTGCATAGGCAATTCCCATTCGCAAAGCTGCCAATCCCCAAGCTTTTGAGAAGGTTTGCATCACAAATAAATTAGGGTACAAATCCAAATAACTCACCCA
>CAMDPJ010000261.1 GCA_945903925.1 Chryseobacterium gleum | reverse complement strand
AGAAAACAGCAAAAGCAAAAATCGATAGGGCAAAATATTTCTTCATAGAAGTAAAAATATACTTCTTGTTAGGCAAAAGCAGTTCCAATCTTTATATTTTCTTAACAGAGGGGGGTTAATAGAGTGCAGGTTAATGTTTTTTGACAATTTACTTTTGACTTTTCGCTTATCTTTACACCATGAAAATCGGAATCGTTTGTTATCCTACCTACGGGGGGAGTGGAGTAGTGGCCACAGAGCTAGGTATAGCCTTAGCTACAAAAGGTCATCAGGTGCATTTTATAACTTATAGTCAGCCTGTTAGATTGGGCGAATTCAACTCCAATATTTTCTTTCATGAGGTGGTGGTGTCAGAGTATCCACTGTTTCAATATGAACCTTATGAAGTTGCTTTAAGCAGTAAAATGGTAGATGTGGCCGAACACGAGCAGTTGGATTTATTACATGTGCATTACGCCATTCCGCATGCATCGGCGGCATATTTAGCCAAACAAATTTTAAAAGAAAAGGGAATCAATATTCCAATCGTTACTACGCTGCACGGAACAGATATCACTTTGGTGGGTAAAGATCCTTCGTTTGAGCCTGTAATTAGTTTTTCTATTCAACATTCAGATGCGGTGACGGCTGTTTCTGAAAGTTTGAAGCAAGATACTTACACGCATTTCAAAACAAAAAAAGAAATTTCTGTTGTACCCAATTTCATTTCTCTAGATAAATACAAGCCAACCAAAAGCTGTGCTCGAGGGGCGTTTGCTAAAGAGTCGGAGAAAATTGTGATGCACGTTTCTAACTTTAGAAAGGTGAAAAGAGTGGAAGATGTAGTGCGTGTATTTAGAAAATTGAGAAGTAGTATTGATGCAAAATTGGTGCTGGTAGGAGATGGTCCCGAAAGAATGAATGTTGAGCGCTTGTGCAGGGAGTTAGATGTATATAATGACACCCGTTTTTTAGGAAAAATAAAAGATGTTGAAGAGCTGTTAGCTTTTGCAGATGTGTTTTTGTTGCCTAGTGAAAGTGAAAGTTTTGGCTTGGCGGCTTTAGAGGCAATGGCAGCTTCTGTTCCTGTTGTTTCAACCAATACTGGTGGAATTCCTGAGGTAAATATTCAAGGTAAAACAGGTTTTTTAACTAATGTTGGTGATGTTGATGGCATGGCGAAGTTCGCTCTGGAAATTTTAACTAACGACAAATTATGTTCTGAAATGCGCATTAATGCTAGAAAGCGTGCAGAAGAGTTCTCGTTAGAAAATATTTTACCAATGTACATGAAGGTGTATGATGATGTTGTAAAGAATAAGTGAAGTTAATGGAACAATGAAGTTCTTCCATTAGCTCCCCAGCATTTTTGAACTAAAACAGGAGTGGTAATATTGCGTTCAACCATATCGTAATAAGCAGCTTCTTCGGTGTTGTAAACTCCCACTACTGTTTCGTTCGAAATCATAATAAAACGATTAGAATATTGTTCGATAAATTCCTTTTCGTGTTTTATATAAAATTGAAATTCTTTGGCTAACATTGCATTTAATAACGCAATTTTTCTATCAAAGTTGCTTTTAAAGGATGAATTACCCGATGAAGAAGCAAAGTAAGGCGACAAAGTTGTTATCACTAAAAAGAGTATTATGTGTTTTTTTTGTTCCCATAATTTTGCTTTTTTCTGCGTGTAATAAGGAGAGTGATGCAACTATCAGCGGACTGTGGAAACTAGAGAAATATTCCTGCGATGCCTTTTCAAACTATCGTGAGCTTACTTTCTTTTTCGATACTACAGCCACTTCTTCTGATTCTGCTTGGTACATCGATCCTTTGGTTAAAAACGATACCGTAGTAGTGAAATACACTTTAAAAGGCAGCGAATTAACCATTGTAGATACAGAGAATGGGTGGAATGAAACTTTTCCTTTTAAGTTTTCTAGTGCTAAAATTATCGAGATTACTCGCACGGGTAGCAAGTGTGGTGAGGAGAGATATACCTTTTACAAGTAGCTATCTGTAAAGATCAATCAATTCTAAAATGTTCTGATTGCTTTTCGCTTCGGGCATTACTTCAAACAAAAATTCACAATCTCTTGCATTCATAATCAAACCTTTTTCAAAGTGCTCGTAGGCTTTATTGTATAAACCTCTCTCTAGATAAACAGCGGCTAAGTAATAATGAAAACGATGGAAATCGCCATGTATGTTTAATCCTTCATGAATGGCTTCAATGGCCAATTCATATTTGTCTGTTTTCATTATCAAATCTGCGAACTCTAAAAACAATTCGGGTTCTTCTTGATTGTAGCTCAATACTTTTTTGAACGAAAAAATGGCATCTTCCGTTTGTCCAAGTTTATCTTCCAACTCAGAGAAAGCGTACCAGTAATCGGCATTTTCTTTGTCGATATCTAAAGCCTTTTGAATGCAGTTGTAAGCATCTTTGGTTCTTCCTAATTCGTCTAAACAAATTGCTTTACCTAACCAAGAGTCACCATATTCGGGGTCTAAAGAAATGGCTTTGCTATAGAATTCTAAACTTAATTCGTATTGCTCTAGTTTCTCGTAGCATTCAGCAATGTAGCAATACACCACTCCACCTGGGGCTTCTAATTCAAAGGTTTCTTTGTATACTTCAATAGCTTCTTCGTGCTTTTCTAAATGCGCTAATAAATTTCCTTTGCTAAAATAGGCAGCGGCAAAACTAGGGCTGATGGCCAATACAAAATCGAAGGCATCAATGGCTTCTTCTACTTTGTTGATTTTGGTGTACAAGTTACCTAAGTTAAACCATGCAGCATCGCTGTAAGGTTGTTTCTCTAGGTAGTTCATTAAGAAATCAATTCCTTCTTCGTTGTAATTGTTTACATCGAAGCAGTAAGCCAATTCATATAAAGCGGCTTCATTTTCAGAATCTTCTTCCAATGCTTTCTTAAGGTATTCTATAGCCTTGTCGAAATCATTTAAGAACTGATATTCGAAAGCCAGCATGATATAAATTTCGTCTTTTTGTTCTGCAAAATCCAATGCACGTTTCAAATAAACCACAGCTTTGTCGTGTAGCTTTAGTTTACTCAAGATGGTCGCTTTGGTTAAATACACTTCGGCGTTCCAAGGCAATTCGTTTTCTAGTTGAGCCAGTAATCGCAATGCTTTTTTGTATTTGTAATTGCCAGTTAAAATTTGAACTTCGTTCAACATCAATTCTTTCGATTCGGGGTGTTGAGACTTCGCATATTTCAAAACGAGCATTGCTCTATGATAATCTTTTTGATTGGAGTAG
>CAMDPJ010000260.1 GCA_945903925.1 Chryseobacterium gleum | reverse complement strand
ACAAAATCAACGCATAAAAAAGGGGTGCAATTTTCAGCACCCCTACATCCTTAATATCCTTCAATCCTTTTAATTCAAGGTTCAGACAAGTATCTCCCCCGTCATATCACTTGGAATCTCAACCCCCATCATCTTCAAAATAGTAGGAGCGATATCACCCAATTTTCCATTTTTAATGGCTTTGTAATCGTTGTCGATTAAGAAGCATGGAACAGGATTGGTGGTGTGCGCGGTGTTTGGTGAGCCATCTGCATTGATAACATAATCGGCATTACCGTGATCGGCAATGATGATGAATGAGAAACCAAGAGGCAAACCAGTTTCAACCACTTGTTTTACGCAAGAGTCAACTGTTTCAACAGCTTTTACAACTGCATCATAAACACCTGTATGACCCACCATATCGGGATTTGCGAAGTTCAAGCACATGAAATCTGCTTCTCCCTTTTTCAATTCAGCACAAACTTTATCGGTTAATTCTTGAGCACTCATTTCTGGTTGTAAATCGTAAGTAGCTACTTTAGGTGAAGCTGCCATGATGCGCACTTCGCCTTTGAAAGGCTCTTCTCTTCCGCCAGAAAAGAAGAAAGTAACGTGAGGATATTTTTCTGTTTCGGCAGCGCGAATTTGATTTTTTCCTGCTTTCTCTAAAGCCTCTCCCATAGTCATGGTAAGGTTGTCTTTTTCGTAAATGATATGAACGTTGGTAAACGACTCATCGTAGCGCGCCATCGTTACATAATACAAATTCATTTTGTACATGTTTTGTTCGTGAAAATCTTGCTGACTCAAAGCCTGCGTGATTTCACGACAACGGTCGGTACGGAAGTTAAAGCAAATTACTACATCACCTTCTTTAATCACAGCAGTTGGTTGTCCGGCAGCATTGGCGATAACAGTTGGTTTAACAAACTCATCAGTTTCGTTATTGGCATAAGATGCTTTCATTGCTTCAACAGGATCGCTAAAATGAACACCTGTTCCATGCACCAATAAATCGTAAGCCAACTTAACACGATCCCAACGTTTGTCACGATCCATTGCATAATATCTTCCGCACAAAGAAGCAATCTTTGCATTTGTATTTTTAACGTAAGCTTGTAATTCTTGAACATAGCCTAATCCGCTTTTTGGATCTACGTCGCGTCCGTCGGTAAAAGCATGAACAAACACATCTTTCACTCCTTCGGTAGTAGCCATATCGCACAAAGCGTACAAGTGTTTTTGCGAAGAGTGCACGCCACCTTCAGAAATCAATCCTAAAAAGTGCACTGCTTTATTTTTGTCTTTTGCTTCTTTAAAAGCTGCTTTCAAAACCGGATTAGAGAAAAAAGATTTGTCGCGAACAGCAACATTAATTCTCACTAAATCTTGGTACACCACTCTACCAGCACCGATGTTTAAGTGACCCACTTCTGAGTTACCCATTTGTCCTTCGGGCAAACCAACTTCTTCGCCGCTGGTAATCAATTCTGAATTGGGTTTGTTGTATAATGAATCAACGAAAGGAGTATTGGCATTAAAGATAGCATCTGACTTGGTATGATCACCTTTTCCCCAGCCATCCATGATAATAAGAGCAACTTTTTTAGACATATATTTTGAATTTAATTTTTCGGAAATTGAAGCACAAATATAGTCCCTTTAGGTGAATTATTTTTCACTTCAATTGCCCCATTGTGCAAGAGCACTAAATTTTTCACGATGAAGAGTCCGAGACCGGTTCCCTTTTTCTTACGCGTATTTTCGTTACCAATACGGTAAAACTTCATGAAAATATTTTCTTTTTCTTCATCGGGAATTCCTTCTCCTGTATCAGAAATAGAAAGAACAATCGAATTATTTTCTTCGGCCAAATCTATTTTTATTTCGCTTCCTACTTCTGAATATTTAGAAGCATTTTCAAGCAAATTGGTAACAATAGAAATCATACCGCTAACATCAGCATTGATGTATAGGGCATTAGTTCCTTCGGGGTACCTCAGGATGACATCCATGCTTTTAAGAAAACCATTCTTATTTTTTTCAATAATATTTTCTATTAATTCTTTTAACGAAATCTCCTCTTTGTTAAGCAAATACAAACGCTCATCAATTTTGGTAGCAATCAATATATTTTCAACGAGCTGATTGAGTCGGTCGGCATCGTCGATGGCTTTCTTCGATAGATCTTGAATTTGCTGTTGTTCTAATTTACGCGATGAAATAGTTTGCAGTAATAATTTAATGGAAGCAATAGGTGTTTTCAATTCGTGTGTAATTGCCATCAAGAAATTTTTCTGCTGAGAACTCAAAGCCATTTCTTTTTTGATGGCTCGATAAATAACAAAGAAACCTAGTCCCAAAATGATAAGAAAGACAACCCCTTCACCAATGAGCATATACAGCTTGCGCTGCAGAACATAGCCACTGTCAATTTCTTGGTATAAATTCCATGTATTGCGCAACCACCAAATACTTTGCAAAACAATGTAGCTAAGCAAAGCGGTGAAGATGATAATGGGCTTTTTAATGGTGTTGAGCATGGGGTGAAATTAGTTATTTTTTTTGAGAAAGTTATTCCATCTCCCTGCAGCGCGCAAGGCCTTTTCGCACCCCTCTTCTCTAAGAGGGATTGGAGTTAGTTCCCCATTCTGCTTAAAGCACTAAAGTAAATGAGTATTATCTTCAAACCATAAGTCACTAACTATCCCTCTTAGAGAAGAGGGCAGGGAGATGGATTACCAAAGTTTTTATATTTTCGCCTCACCTAACTAAATTTATGTCACACAGTTTTTACAACAAAAACCTCAAAGGTTTTGCTCAAAATTTGCGCACCGATTCTACATTAACCGAAATTATTCTTTGGACAAATGTCTTAAGAGATAATAAAACAGGATATCCCTTTCTAAGGCAAAGACCTATTGGTAAATATATTGCTGACTTCTTATGCAGAAAGTTAAAGTTGGTAATAGAGCTAGATGGCTATTCTCATAATTTCAAACATGAAGAAGATGTTCAACGAGATATTGAATTACAAAAAATGGGCTATAAAACTTTGCGTTTTCACGATGAAGAAGTGATGCAGAATTTGGAAAATGTTGAGCGCAATATAATTTTTGAGATGAAAGAAAGAGAAAAATTGTTGAATTTGGATAGTAAGGTGATTTCGAATTTTGATTGATA
This sequence comes from Chryseobacterium gleum, assembly GCA_945903925.1. GTDB lineage: Bacteria > Bacteroidota > Bacteroidia > Flavobacteriales_C > JAHEZL01. Next base: position 109 of record CAMDPJ010000260.1, on the reverse strand, counting down.
AGTTCCATCTCCCTGCAGCGCGCAAGGCAATTTCGCACCCCTCTTCTCTAAGAGGGATTGGAGTTAGTTCCCCATTCTGCTTAAAGCACTAAAGTAAACGAGTGTTATC
>CAMDPJ010000259.1 GCA_945903925.1 Chryseobacterium gleum | reverse complement strand
ATTTTTGATTTATTTCCGCTAACACACCTTCCTTCAATGCATATTTAGATAAATATAAATTTTTGATGTGTGCTTTGCGCAGCACTAGGTTTACAAGAATTGTTCCAAGAACTATCATGTCGGTGCGCATGAAAATTAGTCCGGGTATTTCCATCCTTTCTTCAAAAGTAGAAGGTAACAATTGTTGATGAATTTCTTGGTAGCCATCTAATGGAATGACTTCGTAAGTGCTGTTGTCGTTTAATTCAATATTTTTTTGTGCGCAAATCATTTCATGAAAGGAGTTAAAGCAGCCAGCACAGCCAATCATATCTGTTGTTGGAAAATGCTCTAAGGCATCCCATAAGCTTTTCATTTCTAATTCTAAATAATCTTCGATAGCTTTTATTTCATCAGCCTTCATTGCATTTGAAGGGTTGAATTTGTAAATCAAACGGGCAACACCTAAGTTGAAACTTTGTCGCCAAAATATTTTGTCTTTATTGCCAATGATAAATTCGTTGCTGCCACCACCTACATCCATCACTAAATTTAAAGAATCATCGAAAGGGTAGGAGAGTTGAACACCTTTGTAAATTAACTCTGCTTCGCGATTACCATCAATGATCGTGATTTCTATACCTGTTTCTTTTTTAGCACTTTCTACAAAGTCCCTGCCGTTGGCTGCTCCTCGCAATGCCGATGTACCAAAAGCAAATATTTTATCTACTTGGTATTCATCGGTGAATTCTTTCATATCGCGCAAACATTGAATACCGCGTTCGAAAGCTGCAGGAATTATCTTATTTTCGTTGATAGATTTTTCGCCAATTTTAGAAGGGACTTGCGTAGTGTAAACAATATTGTGTTTGCCAGAGGGAAGTAGCTCGGCAATCAATAGATTGAACGTGTTGGTTCCTAAATCTATGACTGCTACTTTTTTGTTCATTAGTTCTTGTACTTCAACCACTTGAAAATGGTTTTATAACTTGCTTTCTGACCGTACATCAATATACCAGTGCGGTAAATTTTAGAGGCCAATCTAGTAGATAAAATAAAGGCACCTATCAATAAAAATAGCGATAACAATACTTCCCACCATTGCGTGCTCAAATCCATAAATGGCAAACGAGATAACATCACAATAGGGGAGGTGAATGGTATTATACTCGACCAAAATGCAATGTCTCCATTGGGGTTTTCGTAAATGCCTGAGGATATAAAAATGGCGATAATGATAGGTAGTGTAACAGGTAAAACAAATTGTTGTGTTTCTGTTTCAGAATCCACGGCTGCCCCGATAGCTGCGTAAAATGAGGCGTAAAGAAGGTAGCCTCCTAAAAAGAAAAGTGGAAAAAACAAAAGCATTTTTGGCACTACACTTTTCAGTTCATCGATGTACAGAATCATTTCTTGTTCGGAAATTTCATTTCCTTTTGCAACTTCAACGGCAGGAGCTGTTTGGTTGGATAAATTACTTTGCCCAAGAGTTTGCAAGTCCGATAACTGTTGTTGCGCTTTTACTGATGGATTGGCAATAAAATAACTTTTTGCCGACAAGAAAATGGCGGTCATCAGCACAATCAAAATCATGAATTGTGTTAGGCCCGTAAGTGCAATTCCAATAATTTTTCCATACAGCAATTGCAATGGTTTTACCGAGGAAATAATTACTTCAACAATACGATTTGTTTTTTCTTCCATCACGCCGCGCATCACCTGCACACCGTAAAGCATAATGAGCATGTACATAAGAATACCCGCTATCAAACCAATAATCATTTGCACTTCAATGGATGTGCCTTCGTTGTAATAATTTACCTTAACATCGTGTAGTTGTTTATCCAGCGCCACTAAGTTGATGTTGGTTCCTTGTTTAACCGCCCATTTCACTCTCAAGTCTTGCAAATCTTTTTTGAGCTTGGTCATGGTGTTTAATCCAGGATGATTTTTATGCATCACAGTAACTGCTGCGTTTTCCATAAATTTCTCTGGAATTAAAACCACGGCGGTGTCATCTGATTCTTGAAATCTGTCGGCTACCAATGAATGATTTTGATCGGCGTAAGCAGTTAAATAAACAACATGATCAGAATTGTAATATTTAATTACTGGTGCAATTTGATGTGTGTAATCCACCACCTGCACATAGGTGGTTTTGAAATTACTTTGTTTAATCAACAATGGAATGATAAAAGTGCAGGCAATCAACAACGGACCCAATATCGACATCACTATGAACGAAGGTTTTCGCACTCTGGTGATGTATTCGCGTTGTATTATTAAGCCCGTTTTACCCATTTATTTCTCGTACTTTTTGAATGAAAATTTCATTCATACTTGGTATTATTTCACTAACGCTTTTGATTTTAACGGCTGGAATTAACACAGCTAATAAATTGTTTATAGATTGATTTTCCACACAGCTCACCACAGCCCTCATGTTGTCTTTATCTCCTTCATGAAGCAGCAATTTATAGCCAGCCCACAATGCGGCAGAAAAAGAAATCATATTGCCCTCAAAGCGTATTTCGTAATTGTTTGTTTTGTGTTTGTTTTTTATTGTTTCAACCCTGCCTTCTAATATTTTTTTTGAACGATTGATAAGCGCAATTTTATCACACATTTCTTCCACCGATTTCATGTTGTGTGTAGAAAAAATAATGGTTGCGCCATCTTTGCGTAATTGCAGAATCTCGTTTTTTATGATCTCCGCATTGATAGGGTCGAAACCACTGAAAGGCTCATCCAATATCAATAATTTAGGTTCATGAATAACAGTAACGATGAACTGAATTTTTTGCTGCATCCCTTTAGAAAGATCTTCTACCTTGCGGTTCCACCAGCTATCAATTTCGAATTTCTCGAACCAATATTTCAATCTTCTTTTGGCTTCGTGTTTATCTAATCCTTTAAGCTGAGCAAGATACATTACTTGCTCTCCCACTTTCATTTTTTTGTATAAACCACGTTCTTCGGGCAAATAACCAATGAGTTCAGTATGTCTTCTTTCTAAAGGTTGATCGTTGAATAGAATTTTTCCCGAATCGGGTGCAGTAATTTGATTGATGATTCTAATGAGTGAAGTTTTACCTGCACCATTTGGGCCCAACAATCCATAAATACACTTTTCTGGAATGTATAAGCTTACATCGTCAAGCGCCTTGTAGTCGCCATAGAATTTATTGATATTTTCAATGCTAATCACCGTGAGCTAAAATAAATTTTTTTTGGCTCACTCTTTCATGATGTGTGAAGAAATATGAGGCTTATTCAAACATTTCTTTCATCCTTCCAAAAAAGCCTTTGTCTTTCTT
>CAMDPJ010000258.1 GCA_945903925.1 Chryseobacterium gleum | reverse complement strand
TGTATGTCTTCAAACTAAAGTGAACTAACTCTAAAGGAGTGTTTTTCATTAAATCGAAGTTAAATTATTTTTTCTAGCGTTGATAAAATTCAGTCGTTTTAAATTTTCATAATCCTCCTTTCTTTTCTTAATTGATTCATATTTAATTCGCTGTCTTTCCTTTAGAATTAAATCGCCACGACCATAATAAACATCAGCTGGAGTAAGGTTGTTTAGAGATTCGTGATATCTTTCGTTGTTGTATGTTTGCACAAATTTCTCCAAGGCTGATTCTAATTCTTCGGGGCAATAATAGTTATCGAGTTTCACCACATTTTTCATCGTTCTGTGGTAGCGTTCGATTTTACCTTGTGTTTGCGGATGCATTGGTCGGCCGTGAACTTGATCCATTCCGTGATTGCTTTTCAGGTACTCTTTCAACTCTCCAGCGATGTAGCAAGAGCCGTTGTCGGATAATAATCTTGGTCGTTGTTTACTTACAATTTTGGCTTTCACAATCGCTCTATCAACAGTTCTTTTCACGTCTTCCACTTTCATTCCTTGGCAAAGCTCCCAGTGCACAATATATCGGCTGTAATCATCTAAAACGGTGCTTAAGTAATACCAACCCCAACCTAGTATTTTAAAGTAAGTGAAGTCGGTTTGCCACATTTGATGAACGAAGCCTGTTTTATTGGTAAACTCATTGGAAGCTGATAGAAGAATGTGCGCCGGGGCAGTTATTAATCCTCGAGCCTTCAAGATTCTGTAAACACTCGATTCAGAAATAAATATCAGCTGTTCATCGGTCATTTTAAACGCCACTTCTCGAGAAGATAAATGCGGATAATCTAAAGCAACTTCAACCACCAAGTTCTTTTGTTCTTGGGGAATTGCATTCCATTGGCGCCTAGAACATCGCTTGCTTGGCGCTAAGCCATCAACACCGTTTTCTGCATAAGCTTTATACCATTTATAGAACGTGCTTTTGTTTAACCCCATTTGTTTTAACGAGCGGTTTACGCCAATATCAGAACCTTCAACCAAGTGAATAATCTCCTGTTTTTCAGATGCAGTAAATCTCATATACTTCTTGAATTTTAGAGTTAATCCAGCATGTCTAAGCTTTTTTTTACGATGTCGTAACGAAGAACCAAGTCGGCAACTATTTCCTTCAAGCGCTGATTCTCTTTTCTTAAATCGGCTACTTCATCACTAGTGGCTTCTCTAGTGGTATCGCCAGACAATCGCTTCTTGCCTGCTTCTAAAAACACTTTGTTCCAAGCATAGAATTGTGATTCCTGAATAGAGTACTTCCTGCATATCTCTGCTACAGATTCCTCTGCACGCAAGGCTTCCATTACGATTGTGATTTTCTGTTCTGAACTAAATGTTCTTCGTGTTTTTCTACGAATCTCTTTGATGTAGTTCTCCGTTGTTTGTTTCTTTTTATTTTCCATGTTTTCTAAATTTATGATTTTTAGAAAACACTCCTTTATTTTTATATAACTTTAGTCCACTTTATGCTGACGATTTACACTTGCAATATTTTATTGGCCGAAATATCTACAGAAGAAGTAAACATATTCTCTGCATAAATCCAATTGTTTTGAGTGATGGTCATATCCATTTCGTTGTTTTGAGCATACGAAATAGTGTTGGTTCCCCATGTTCCTGCTTGTGTCCACGATTGACCGCCACCACTTACCGTTGTGCCGGTGAAATTGTTTACATATGAGGTGGTGGTGAAGGTTTGGGCGATTAGTGTTGTTCAAGAAGTAGTGAATATTACTACTAAAGTCAAAAGACCTTTGAAAATATTTTTCATTGAGAATAGAATTTTGTTATTCATGAATGGTGATTTTTGTGATAATAGCGCGAATATATAAAAAGGGATTATAATCCTATATAAACGTTTCCAAAAACTCACATTATTGTATGTGGCGAAATTGGAAAGAGATAAATTTCTTAAATTTTTTGGAGCTCGTGTTTCAGAATTACGAAAGCAAAGAAATCTTTCGCAGGAAGAACTTGCCTATGAAGCTGATATCGATTTAAGTTCGTTAAGTAGAATGGAAAGAGGGCTTTATAACCCTAGTATTTGTAAGCTCAACGATTTAGCAGAGGCATTGAGAGTTAATATCAAAGATTTTTTTGAAGAGAAATATTAATTACTTCAAAGCAATAATTTTCGAATACTTTCCAATAGATATAGTAGCAATATCATCACATTCTCCATCGCCAAAATTAATCACGCGTGCTAATTTATTGGTGGGCTTAATTTCTATTTTACCACTTCTTATAAATGAACAATCGCCTGTTCTTTTAATTGGAGTGGTAATTTCTACGGTATAGTTTTCTCCATTGTGGTTGGTGCCACTACCGCTACCCGATACTATAAATACATCATCTGTTTTATCACTAAGGGTGCTGCTTCCTTCAGTCCAATTGATTGTTCTTGTTGAGTTTTCGGTGATGGTTTGACTGCTGTCCGCGAAGGTGATAGAAGCAGATGCGCTAATCACGAAGTAGGTAGGCAATAGGTATTTTAAATTTCTACTTACTTCTACTTTGTTGTTGTTTACGTAATAATTCTCTGTGCTTAAAGAAATAGATTTGCTTAGTTTTCCGTAAATGATTTTCACTTTTCCTTTTCTGTATTTTTGATCGCCACACAAACAGTTGTTGCTTCCAAAATCTACTACAGCATTTACAGAATCGTTTGTTTTGTAGTTTACAATAATGTTGGCGCAAACAGATAAAGTACTGTTTGTTTCTTCTGTTTTTAAAGTAGTGGTGTTGCTGTAAACTATTTCGTTCGCTAGGCCATCTAAGTCGTTATTGCTTTGCTCTGCGGTAGAATATTTTTGAGCCAAAGAAGTATCTGTATCGGCTAAATCATCTCTATCTTTTTTACAAGAAGACAGAGTAATTACAGCGAGTAAAATTACAAATGATATTTTTTTTAAGCTTTGGTTCATAATATAGCCCTCAACTGCGTAAGACGAAGGTGTAAAAAAGGGTTGCCTTACAATACAATTATTTTGTTTTTTTCGATATAGAATAAGTAGCTCGTTGCTTTTTTGCCATGTATTTGAAACAGTAAAACCTCATATTTTTCTATCTGTTTGCGGTGTTTTTCGCTTTCCTCGCCGGTTTTAAAGTCGATGATAAATAACTCTCCGTTTTTCTCTACAACTCTGTCGGGACGGCTAAATTCACCCTTGTCGCTTATTATTTCTTGTTCTTGTTTGATGTTGATGCCTGGTTCAAAAAGGAAGGCGATTTCTTTTTGAGTGATGATGTTTTAAATCTTT
>CAMDPJ010000257.1 GCA_945903925.1 Chryseobacterium gleum | reverse complement strand
GCCGCCAACGGCAGGATTGGGTATTGGTATCGACCGTTTGGCGATGATCATGACCAATTCAAATTCTATTCAAGATGTGTTGTTCTTCCCACAAATGCGACCAGAGAAAAAAGAAAAGGTGGCTACTGAAGAAGAATATGCAGCACTGGGTATTGCTTCAGCATGGATTCCTGCAGTGCAAAAAGCGGGTTACAAAACCATTGAGTTGTTGAAAGCAGCTAACCCAAATAAATTGCACCAAGAGATTGCAGGCTTCAGAAAGAAAAATAAAATTGAAGCAGCGCTTCCGTCGTTGGATGAAGTTAAAGCGTGGACAAAATCAGAGTGAGAGTGGGAGCGAGAGTGGGGAAGAAAGTGAGACAAAAAACATGAAGACAAGATCTATTGGCATATTAGGAGGAGGAAGTTGGGCTACAGCTTTGAGCAAGATATTGCTTAACAATATAGAACATTTGAACTGGTGGATGCGCGATGAAGCATCGATAGAGCATGTTCGTGAGTTTCACCACAATCCTAAATATTTAAGAGATGTTGAATTCAATGTTTCAAAACTGAGTTTAAATAACAACATTCGTGAGGTTATCGCGCAGTCGGAAGTGTTGGTAGTGGCTATTCCATCGGCTTTTTTACATGATGCTTTGAAGGATTGCAGCAAAGACGACTTCAAAGGAAAATTAATAGTATCTGCCATTAAAGGAATTGTTCCTCAATACAACTTAGTGCCTGCCGATTATTTCTCGCAGCATTGGGATGTAGATATTAATGATATAGGCATTATTGCCGGACCTTGTCACGCCGAAGAAGTAGCGCTAGAGAGACTTTCATACCTTACGGCAGCTTTCATGCAAGAAGAAAAAGCTATAGAATTCACCAGCTTTTTAAAATGCCGTTACATCAATGTTTCTTACAACAACGATTTAATTGGAACTGAATATTGCGCCGTTTTAAAGAACGTTTATGCTATTGGCGCTGGCATTTGTCATGGTTTGGGTTATGGAGATAATTTCCAAGCTGTATTGGTTTCAAACGCCATTCGTGAAGCTGAATTTTTGTTAGATCAGGTGAGTCCGAAACACCGAGACGTTAAAAGTTCTGCATACTTAGGCGACCTTTTGGTAACCTGTTATTCTCAGTTTTCGCGCAACAGAACTTTCGGTAACATGATAGGAAAAGGCTATTCTGTAAAAAACACCATGATGGAAATGAACATGGTGGCCGAAGGATATTACGCCACAAAATGTATTGAAGAAATTCGACTAGCAAATAATGTCGAAATGCCCATTTTTCAAGCGGTTTATGATATTTTATATCAAGGAAAAAATGCGAAAAGAACGATGGTGGGTTTGCAGGATAAGTTAATATAATTCTGCTGATTATACCTACTTCGTCAATGCGAAATTAGTGCTCAATAAGAGTCATTCCTCGCTTTTTCTAATATTTGCAATTCGATATTATACAGTATAAAAAGAAAAGCCCCCAGTGTTGGGGGCTTTTCTTTTTATAACGATCTATACCATTGAATGGTAGGAATTGGAACTGGAGCAAGTTTATCCATTGCATATAGTCCTGTGAAGCCAAATTGAAGAGCTCTTCCTTCAGCTTGATGCCATCTTACTCCAGGTATAAGCAAGGCCACAACTGAAGTCCTTTTTGTTTCATTAACATACTGACTTGTAGCGGAATCATAGTGACTGATGGTTTTCTTTTCTCCAGGAAGTAAAAAGAAGGAATCAAAAACTAAGCTGATTTTAGAAGATATTTTTATCATCCCAGCAACACTAGTTAATGCTCGACCTTCGCCTATTCCATTTTCATAAATTGCTCCATAACCACCCGAAAAGGCAATGTTTTTTTGTCTGTCACCAAATGACAATGTAGCGAATGGTAGAAAGCCACCCCATTTTGGAGCTGCCCACGAGCCTGTTCCTGCTAAAGCTCCCACAGCGCAATGTATATTTGGTTTTATTTGAAAACTTTTCTTTATAGTTCCAATGATCGGTATTCCAAACCAAGAGGTCATTATTCCAACACCTAAGTCTTTACTTATTGCAAATTGAAAATCGGGACCAAACAAATTCCATTGCACATAGTGTTCGCCTTTTTTGATGGGCAATCCGTTGGTAGTTAAGAAATAGCGCGTTGCAAATTTGTCTTCTCCTATGTATTCTCCTTTTGAATTGAAGTTTTTTTGATTGATTGTGGTGATTGTTTTGATAGTGTGTTGAGGAACGACTATTTTGCGATTATCTGCAGTTAGTAGTAAGATTTCTCGTTCATCTTGCTTTAATATTTTACCAAATAGTTCTGAGCCTGTCGTCATGCTTAGTTTGTAGGTAGTTGATGTGTCTGTTGTGCCAGAGGAGTCGTTTTGTGCGTAAGACGAAATGGAAAGAATAAAAAGTAAAAAAGAAAAGAGTGTGGTTTTCATAATGAATAATTTTGGTCAAAGTTAGAATTTTAATAGCTTGGAAATTATTATTTATTGCATTTTGTAAAATTGATTTGGTGGTTTTCGCAAAATTAGTTGTTATTCCTCCATTTTTTGATGCAAATTCACTTCAGCTGTGTGTTTAATCATGTCGCGTGAAACCTCTTCACCCAGGTATTTATCTATTAAGTAGTGCACTAGATAGATGATGGGAATAATAGCAATAGCAATTAAAATTTTGAATGCATAGCCATACGATGCATTGTGCAGAAGCGTGTCAAGAGTCCAAGCGCCAGGTAAAACAAAGGCAATGTATTGAACAATGAAGGTATCAACTAACTGACTAATTAAGGTTGATCCTGTGGCGCGCAACCAGATTAATTTCTTACCTGTTTTGTTTCTTAAGGCCCAAAAGATATAGCTATCCAATAATTGAGAAGTGATAAACGCGATGATGCTTCCTGCGATAATCCACATCGATTGTCCGAAAACAATGTGAAAATTTTCATCATTTACCGGAGAGCCTGAAATGGCAGGAATATTTATGCAAATGAAGAGAATTAAGAAGGCAAATCCAATAAGCGCTACAGTGAGGTAGGATAGTTTTTTCACCCCCGATTGACCATAATATTCATTTACCAAGTCGGTAGTAATAAACACCACAGGCCACAAAACAATACCTATGCTTTGCACAAATGTTCCAAAAAATTCAATGAGTTTTCCGCCTATCAATTCGGCAACAATGGCGTTGGTAATAAAGAAGCCCGCCAACACCAAAAAAACAATATCTTTTCTATTGTTTAGGTTCATTCTTTTCAACGTTGGTTACACCGCCAGAAACGATGAATTTCATCACGTCGGCCGATTTAGCATCTACTTTTCT
>CAMDPJ010000256.1 GCA_945903925.1 Chryseobacterium gleum | reverse complement strand
ACGGGGCCGGTTAATTTAATATTTGGATACAAAGCTCTTGCTTTTTTGGCGGCGGCGATATATTTCTGAACATAAAATTCAGCATCTACATTGGCACGCATAACATCATCATGGGTACCGTTCCATATATCTGGTTCGTTATCGAGGTTCCAGTATTCCACAGCTGCAGGGTTGATATTCAAATTGTTCAACCAGTGATTAAGAATCGCAACGGAAGAATCAACTGGCCACGACTTTAAATACTGGTTGGTATCACCTTGCGTTAGCGCAGCGCTACCTCCACCCGTATTTATTACTCCACCGCCTGCTAAATTTTGGTGAACACCCAACCACGATTGCGAACTATTGTAAGCATAATCACCAAAGTTTTTGGTATTGGTTTTAGCTACCATGCCCAAAAGTTGAAAACCATACATTAATTTCAAACTAGGCATTTGAGTTTGCGCCGAAGTTATTTCATAATCCCAATCGGCTGCGTAAACATTATTGTACCAATCGGGATGGCTGCTCATTTTCAAACGCCAGTTGTACTTCGAACAATTATTTCCCGAATTTTCACGTGTAAAACGAATGCCCGCTTCTTTCAATAAATTCCAATCATTGGTGGTAGTTGGAGAAGAAGATGTACTCGATAGGGAATTGTTTCTTCCATAAATTAAAGGTGAAATAGGAGTTGTACTTTGTGCAAAGTCGATAGTAACAGTTACTTGAGCAAAAACAGAAAAAGAAGAGCTCAAGAAAAGGAGTAGTAGTTTTTTGTTCATGTTGTTACGTTTTATACAAGTTGTAATTTAGAAATAAACTGTATCTTAAAAAAATATTTATCGTAGTTTACTGAAGATAATCTTAACAATGAGCTGTATCATTATAAAAATGGTGATCAAGGCATTTCACTGTTCAATGCATCACTAAAATAGTTGAGGTAAAATTATTCTTGCACAATTTCTCCGTTCTCGTCTACTGCCTGTCCGTTAATAAAAAAAAGAGTGTCGTCATCAAATTCTAATAAAACTCTAAGCTCATCTTCATTTTCTTCCAAAACATCTGCCTCCACATCTTGGTCTTCCCATTCAATGAGCCAGGCGGCTAGTGGCGGAAGTTCAAACCAATTGCCAAAGGGCTCTACCTTCACCGATAGCGTTTCCTTGCCATTTTTAAATTGATAGGTTTTTGTTTTCATAACTTATTGGCAAAAAAAAAGCGAGCACTTTCGCACTCGCTCTCGCTCTGATTTTTTGTGGTGCCTGCTGGAATTGAACCAGCGACACGCAGATTTTCAGTCTGCTGCTCTACCGACTGAGCTAAGGCACCAAATTTTTTTATAAGAGCGGAGGGCAAAAGTAAAACTATTTTTGAAATAATGAAATTTTAAAGAAGATTGTATCTTAGCCTCATGCTAGCACGCTACTTCCATACACTTCGATATCTTAAACCAACCCAGGTTTATTGTCAGCTGTATTATAAGCTGCGGATGGTTTTCAGAAAATTTAGCAAGCACAAATTAAACTTCGATACCTGCAAAAAAGGCTATAAGTTAAACTTTACTGACTCTATGCCTAAGGCCTACAAAAGCTATTCTTTTGCGGATAATCATCACCATTTCACATTTTTGAATTTAAATACTTCATTTCAAAATATTGATTGGGATTATGCTGTTCATGGCAAATTATGGACTTACAACCTCAATTATTTCGATTTTTTAAACCAAGAGGTTATCACCAAAGCAGAAGGAATTGCGCTTATTCATGCCTTTATTCCACAATTACCTCAACTTAAAAATGCCAACGAACCCTACCCTATTTCTTTAAGAGGCATTAACTGGATTAAATTCTTATCGAAGCACAACATAAGCGAAACCGCCACAGATACTAGTTTGTATAGTCAGTATCTAATTTTACTCCATAATTTAGAATATCATTTATTAGGCAATCATTTATTGGAGAACGGATTTTCGCTGTACATTGGCGGATGCTATTTCAACGATGATAAGCTCATCAACAAAGGTTTTTCTATCATATCCAAAGAATTAAAAGAACAAATACTAACCGATGGTGCTCACTACGAATTAAGCGCCATGTACCATCAAATATTATTTAGCCGATTGCTAGATTGTATAAGCGTTGGTAAAGAAAATCATCTTGCTTTACTAAATGATTACGCCTACAAAATGAGCGCTTGGCTACAAGCTATTTCCTTTAAAAATGGCGATATTCCTTTGGTAAATGATGCGGCAACAAAGATAGCACCTAGCACTAAAGAATTGATTACCTACGCAGAAAACTTAGGTGTTATAAGTACAAAAGGGAAATTATCTGATTCGGGCTATCGTAAGTTTGAGATGGGGAGTTTAGAGCTTCTTGTAGATGCAGGACAGATTGGTCCGAGCTACATACCAGGCCACGCTCATGCCGATATCTTCAACTTCGTTTTATATGATAATGGCGCGCCTCTCATTGTAGATACTGGTATTTCTACTTACGAGAAAAACCAACGCCGACAAGACGAACGCTCTACTTTTAGCCACAACACAATAGAAATTAATGGGGGAAATCAGGTTGATGTTTGGGGCGGATTTAGAGTAGGAAAAAGAGCAAAAGTAACCATTGTACAAGAAAGTGATTTAGAAATTGAAGCTTCTCACAATGGCTATAAAAACGCAATTCATGAAAGAAAGTGGACAATAAGCGAAAAAGGATTTGATCTTTTAGATACAATAAAAAATAAAAATGTTTCCGTTAAAGCCTATTTACACTTCCATCCTTCTTGTATCGTTGAATTAGAAACCAATTTGATAAAAGTCAGTAACTGGACTATACATTTCAATCAAGCAAAAAACCTATATTTGCAGCCATTCGCTTACGCGGAAGAATACAACAAACTTACTGAAAGCACTATGGCAGTAGTAGAATTTGAAGGTTCGTTGCTTACTTCCTTTATCCAATCGAAAAAGTATTAAATGCGCATTTTATTTATTACAGATAATTTTCCTCCCGAAGTTAACGCACCCGCAACGCGTACCTATGAGCATTGTCAGGAGTGGCTTAAGCAAGGCGTTGAAGTTACTGTAATCACCTGCGCGCCCAACTTCCCAAAAGGAAAAGTTTACGAAGGCTACAAAAATAAAATACGTCAGGAAGAGATGATGAATGGTATTCGCGTCATTCGTATATGGTCGTATATCACCGTCAACGAAGGTTTTGCAAAACGTATTCTCGATTTTATGAGCTTTGGCTTTATGGCTTTTTGGGCCGGTTTATTTGTTAAAACTGATGTAATTATTGCCACCTCTCCCCAGTTCTTTACCACACCCAGCGCTTGGCTGCT
>CAMDPJ010000255.1 GCA_945903925.1 Chryseobacterium gleum | reverse complement strand
GGAAATATAGATACTTTGATTCGTTATGATAAAGATGGTAATCAGTTTGATGAAATGATTTATAATTATGAAAACACAGCATCAAGTCAGAACTATAAAACCAACACCAATAAACTTCGTTGGGTTGATGATACCGAACCTGTTGCTGACCATACCAGTGATATTGATGACCAAGATGTTGGGAATTACACTTATGATGAGATTGGTAATTTGATAGCGGATAAGGCTGAAGAGATAGCTTCTATTGAATGGACGGTATTTAAAAAAATAAAAAGAATTACAAGGACTTCTACTAGTACCAAACCTGATTTAGAATTTGCATATGATGCAGCAGGAAGTAGAGTAGCAAAAATAGTGAAGGAGAAAGGTGGTAGTGTAAAATTGATACTTTACATTAGAGATGGAATGGGAAATATAATGAGTTTATATCAAGTAGATAATGGCTCTTTTGTAAAACTTGCTGAACAATATATATATGGCACTAAACAATTGGCTATTATGAAACCCGATAATTCAACAATGAGTCATATGATTGGTGAAAAAGAATATGAATTAATCGACCATTTAGGGAACGTGCGAGTTGTTTTGAGTGATAAGTCTCTTAATGTAAGTCCAGAGGTTATCAGTGCAACAGATTATTTTCCGTTTGGTATGGTGGCTAGAACTTTCTCACCTACACATAGGCGTGGGTATAATGGAATGGAAAAAGACGATGAGTTTAGTGGTGAAGGAAATTCATATTCAACTGAGTTTAGAATATATAGCCCACGTTTAGGTAGATGGTTTAGTGTTGAGCCTAAATTTCAAGAGTATCCTGCATTAAGTCCATATGTGTTTAGTAATAATTGTCCTATTTTATTTGCAGACCCCAAAGGGGATGACCCATTTACAGCGATTATTGAAGCTGTTACATCATTTGCAATGTCTGCGGGATTAGATTTTATGACTCAGATAGTTCTTGAAGGAAAAACCCCTTCCGCTGCAATGGATGGTATCAATTGGGGAGGAGCGACTGCTGATGCGGTTGAAACTTTTGCAATTTCATTCTTTTTACCAACTGGTACTGCTACCGCTGCGAAAGTAGCTAAGCTAGGTAAATCAAAAGTTGGTAAATTAACGATGTCATTTTCGAAAAATTTAGTAAAAACTTTTACTGAAAATTATTTTAATGGCAAGTATGATGATGAAGATGGTGATTTTGATTTTGACAAAGTAGAGGCTGATTTTGAAAATTTACTAGTGGATGCAGCGTTACAAACTTTCTTAGATGGAGGAGAAGTCGGTAAGGCTAATGAATTGTATTCTAAGCTTTCGAAAGAAAATAAAGCATTGTCTGCAAAATATAGTAAGTACTTTAATAAAGCCAATAATGGTGCTTCTGCTAAGAATATGAAAAACTACGGAAAAAAGGTAGCGGACCAAGAAAAGAAAGTTGTTAAAGAAGGAAAAGAGGCGGTTAAGAAAGATATAATTAAAAAACTTAAAGAGGCACCAAAAGAGGTTATTAAGGATAAGTTGAAAGACGAAGGAAAGAAAAAAGTATTGGAAGTAACTAACTAATGAAACATAGTAAAATAAAAATAGCAGAGTACTTAATTTTCATAGGTTGTATAGCGGCATACTTGATTTTTGTTTCTACAAAAGAAATAATATTGAATTATCCGAATTATATAAAATATTCTCTACTGTTTTGTTGTTTTGTTTTTGCTGTTTTATTGAATTTTAAATCTTTCAAGCCGATTCTCCAAGAGAAGAAAAAAAAGTCCTTAAAATGGATGTTTTTTCTTCTTCAAACAGTAAAGTGTTTTATGATTGCTGTATTTATTTCTGCATTAATTTTAATTCCATTTAATTATTATAATATACATTACGCTGAAAAAAATAAATCTGAAATTTTCTTATGTGAAATCAAAGGAGTGCTTGCAAATGTTAATCAAAAAAGTATTTATTATTCTTTTAATGGAGAAATGCAGCAATATACTCGCAATAGGTATATAAAACACAGAGATTTATTACATCAAATCCAGAATAATAAAGAGTATGAAAATTATTACTTTAAAATAAAAGTAAAAAAAGGACTGTTAGATACTTATGTTATGGAAGATTGGGATATTATTCATAAATAAAAATAGCTATGAGAAAATTTAGAATTATAATCTGTTATATATGCTGTTTCATGAACTTAAACGCCTTTACTCAATTTTTTGAAGGGAAAGTAAAGTATTCAGCATCTTTTCAAATGTCGTCCAAGATGTTGAAAATGGGAATAACAGAAGAGTCCTTTTTTTTAAAGTTAAAAAACGAAGGAGAATATTTTTCTGATTTTGAAATATTCTATAAAGGAGGAAACTATTGTGTCGAAACTAATGCAGGAACGATAAAAAGAAAGTCGATTTATAGTTCTAAAAAAAATAAAATATTTACAATTAAAGAAAACAATGATACAATTACTGTTACTGATGCTTCTGTTGATTTAGAAACGAGTATGGGACATCCTCCAGTTATTACTTTATTAGATACGACAGTGAAAGTGGGAGAGCGAAATTGCCAAATAGTTAGGGTGAAATGGAAATCTGGAATTTACGATTACTTTTTTGATAAAAGTTATTTAAACATAGACCCAAAATTATATGAAGGGCATGAGTTTGATAAATGGAATGAGTACTTGAAAATATCTAAGGCCTTACCAGTTAAAATTGTAAAAACGGTAAAAGGATACATGACAGTTACTATGATTCTGATTGAAGCAACTGAAACAAAATTAGATGATTCCTTGTTTTTGATTCCAGAAATAACAAATGAAGAAATTCCTACTATGAGTCCAAATCAAAAAGAAAAAAAGGGACGGTAGGTATTTAAATATTAAACTGGCAAAGGGAAATACCCTGTTTAGCAAAAGAAATGGGGACGGACGGTAATTAAAAAAAGATAAAGTTAGTTCATTGAAATTTTGTGATGATTTTGCAGATGTTTTTTTATCTTAGATGAAAGGAAAATAATCTACTTTTTCATCTAAACGAAATGCAGGCACTCAGCGGAATATACGCAAGTTCATCCACCGATGATTATGCTGTTGGAGAGAACGCAGAGGTATATCGATTAACAGGTTCGGCATGGGAATTTAAAGGCCATAATAAGTTGGTAAGTTCGTATAGCGATGTGAATGTATCATCGGTAAACATACCTGGGTAATTGGGGACAGCTTGTGCCGTGAATCGTAAACTGTTTGTAGAGTTTATGAATGTTGTATAAAAGATGATGGTAGGTCCATCGCAATCGCTGTACAAGCGGAGGTTGCAAACCGCCTCTTGGTGCTGGTTTAGTAATAAATTGGTGTTGAACGTTAGAGGAAAAGGCTATGTTA
>CAMDPJ010000254.1 GCA_945903925.1 Chryseobacterium gleum | reverse complement strand
GATTATATGATGCTTGAAAAAAACAGTGAAAACGTAAGTTATTACGACGATGTTGATGAAAATGAAGAAATTTTAATTCCTAATTCTTATTGTAAAAAAATCACTTTTTATGTTGACAAAGAAAATTATCTCCCTATTCGTCAAATGATTTACGATGATAAAGGTTTGTTTGAAGAATACCACTACCTCAACGTGGCGAAACCTACAAGATAAATCTTGCTATTTTTTTTAATTCGGCAATAGTTGCTATTGGGTCTTTTGACGCAAATACCGCATTTCCTGCTACCATAGCATTAACGCCTACTTCTATAAGTTTTTTATAGTTGTTTAAGCCAACACCTCCATCCACTTCAATCATCGCTGAGCTTCCTTTTTCACCAATCAACTGCTTTAATTTTTTCACTTTATCGTAGGTGTTCTCAATAAATTTTTGTCCGCCAAAACCTGGATTTACGCTCATGATCAACACCAAATCTAAATCGGCTATAATGTCTTCTAAAACACTCACTGGAGTATGCGGATTCAAAGCCACTCCAGCTTTCATGCCTTCTGCTTTTATCGCTTGAATGGTTTTATGCAAATGCGTGCAAGCTTCGTAATGCACAGTTAAAATATCGGCTCCAATTTGTTTGAAAGTAGAGATATATCTTTCTGGCTTGATAATCATTAAATGTACATCTAATGGTTTTGTAGCATGTTTTTTTATGGCTTCAATAACAGGCATTCCATAAGAAATATTAGGAACAAATTCACCGTCCATCACATCAATATGAAACCAATCGGCAGAACTGTTGTTCACCATTTCGATATCTCTTTGTAGGTTGGCAAAATCGGCAGCTAAAATGGAAGGTGCAATGATGTGCGACATAGTAAAAATTTTAAGCGGTAAATGTAAGTCGAAAGTTTAAAGATTACAGTGTAAAGTCCATTGATTTATAAACAAAAAACCCTCCGTTAATAACAGAGGGTTTTGTTTTGGTTGTAAGAAAAGTAGTTAACCAAGATATTTTGAAAGCAGCGCGCTTCTTGAAGAATGTTTGAGTCGGCGCAATGCTTTTTCTTTTATTTGTCGCACTCTCTCGCGAGTTAAATCGAATTTCTCGCCTATTTCTTCTAAGGTTAAAGAGGCGTGTTCAGATCCTAATCCGAAGTATAGCGCTATCACATCTGCTTCTCTCGGTGTTAATGTGTCTAAGGTTCTTTTTATTTCTTCTTTTAATGATTCATTAAGTAATCTAAAGTCGGGACGAGGATTATCGTCGCTCGTCATTAAATCATACATGTTACCTGAATCCCCTTCGTCACCTAATGGGGCGTCCATCGACACGTGTCTTGTATTGCTTTTTAGTGATTCGCGCACTTCTTCGATAGGTAAGTCTAAGGCTTCAGCAATTTCATCGGCCGATGGTTCTCTTTCAAATTCTTGCTCTAAAAGAGAGAATGTTTTATTAATTTTATTGATCGCCCCAATTTTATTGAGTGGTAATCTTACAATTCTTGATTGTTCGGCCAAAGCTTGCAAAATCGATTGACGAATCCACCATACAGCGTAAGAGATAAATTTAAAACCTCTTGTTTCATCAAATCTTTGCGCAGCTTTAATTAGTCCTAAATTCCCTTCGTTTATTAAGTCGCTTAAAGTTAATCCTTGATTTTGGTATTGTTTAGAAACAGATACAACGAAACGTAAATTTGCTCTTGTTAATTTCTCTAGCGCTTTAGCGTCGCCCTGCTTAATTTTTTGTGCTAGCTCAACTTCTTGGTCGGCTGTAATTAAGCCTTCCTTGCTAATTTCATGCAGATATTTGTCTAAAGAAACTGTTTCCCTGTTTGTAACCTGCTTGGTGATTTTTAGTTGTCTCATGATGAATTGATGTTTTAAATATATTGATTCTTAGCAGAAATTGGCTCATCTATCGAAACGGCAGAAGAGGCTTTAAAGTTTCAACAGAAATGATTTCGAAGCAAACTTTTTTATGTAACCTTTTTGTATAACGTGCATGTAGCCATTTGTTATTTTATTAGATTTATTAAAATTCCTTATCATGAAAAATATCTTGTTGTTAGGTGCTGGTAGAAGTAGTTCGGTTTTGCTGGATTATTTAAAAGAACATGCGAAAGAAAAGCAATGGAAAATTAGCGTAGCCGATCTTTCCTTAAGTCATGCCAAAGAAATAGTGAAAGAACACAATGCTTTTTCTTTTCATGATTTATCTCAGCATGATTCATCGAAAGAAAAGATGGTAGCCCAAAATGATATTGTGATTTCTATGCTACCTGCAAATAGCCACGATGAAATTGCGCGCTATTGTATAACCCACAAAAAGCATTTGGTTACTGCTTCATATGTGTCGAAAGAGATGAAGGAGATGGAGGAGGAAGTGAAAAATAATGGATTGATTTTCATGAACGAATGCGGTCTAGACCCTGGGATAGATCATCTTTCGGCCATGAAAATAATTGATGAGTTACACGATGAAGGAATGAATATTCATGGTTTAGAATCTTTTTGTGGCGGATTGGTGGCTCCATTGTGCGATGATAATCCGTGGAGGTATAAGTTTACTTGGAACCCACGAAATGTAGTAATAGCCGGACAAGGCGGCGCTGCAAGGTTTTTACAAGAGGGCACTTACAAATACATTCCTTACCACAAATTATTTAGAAGAACAGAAGTAATAAATATTGAAGGCTACGGTAAGTTTGAAGGCTACGCCAATCGTGATTCATTAAGCTATATTGATATTTACGGATTACAAGGCATTAAAACCATGTTTCGCGGAACACTTCGTCGCTTGGGATTTTGCAGAGCATGGGATTTGTTTGTTCAATTGGGAATGACAGATGATACTTACGCCATTCCTGATAGCGATAAGATGACGCATCGCCAATTTATCAATTTGTTTTTGGCCCACAACCGTCACGATTCTGTAGAGTTGAAATTGAAGCATTATTTGAAGCTAGAGCAGGACGATGCGGATATGTGGGAAAAGCTGGAGTACACAGGCATTTTTAGTCAGGAAAAAATAGGTTTGAAAAACGCTACCCCAGCGCAAATCTTAGAGCATATTTTAGAGAAGAAATGGAAATTGAAGGAGCATGATAAAGACATGATCGTTATGTTTCACAAGTTTCATTATCTCGATAAGCAAAACAAGATGAATGAACTTCATTCTTACTTAGTGGTAGAAGGCACCGACCAACACAGAACAGCCATGGCCAAAACCGTAGGATTGCCCATTGGCATTGTTACTAAAATGATTTTAGAAGGGGCAATAAAACAAAGAGGCGTATTGGTGCCTGTAAACAAAGAAGTTTACTTGCCAATCTTGAACGAATTGAACAACTATGGCATTAATTTCACCGAGAAGAAAATCATCTAATTAAG
>CAMDPJ010000253.1 GCA_945903925.1 Chryseobacterium gleum | reverse complement strand
AGCCTCAAGTGTAATTCTTTCATCAGAAAACAACATGAAATGGTGAATTAAAACTTTTGCAGCTTCAGTAAGAGCATCTTTTGGATTGATTGAACCATCAGTTTTGATTTCAAAAACTAATTTCTCATAATCTGTTTTTTGCTCAACACGAAAGTTTTCAATGGCGTATTTTACATTTTTTACTGGAGTAAAAATAGAATCTGTAAAAATAGTACCAATTGCTGCATTCTGTTTTTTGTTCTCTTCTGCAGGTACATATCCTCTACCTTTTTCAATAGTCAAATCAAAAGTTAATTTGATTTTACTGTCTAAATTACAGATTACAAGATCTGGATTTAAAACTTGAAAACCTGAAATAAATTTTTGAAAATCACCAGCTGTTAATTGATCTTTACCTGAAACAGAAATAGTAACTGATTCATTATCTATATCTTCAATTTGACGTTTGAAACGTACTTGTTTAAGATTTAAAATAATTTCGGTAACATCTTCAACAACTCCTGAAATAGTGGAAAACTCATGATCTACACCTTCAATACGAACAGATGTAATTGCATATCCTTCTAACGCTGAAAGCAAAACTCTTCTAAGTGCATTACCAACGGTCAATCCGTAACCAGGTTCTAAAGGTCTAAATTCGAATTTACCTTCAAAATCGGTTGAATCGATCATGATAACTTTATCGGGCTTCTGAAAATTAAATATTGCCATAAATTTCGACTAAGTCAATTATTATTTGTTGTACAACTCTACGATTAATTGTTCTTTAATGTTTTCAGGAATCTGAAGTCTTGCAGGTACAGAAACAAATGTTCCTTCTTTAAGATCATTATTCCAAGTAATCCATTCATAAACATGACTTGAATTAGACAAAGAACGTTCGATAGCTTCTAATGATTTAGATTTTTCACGAACAGCAACTTTATCACCAGGCTTAAGGTGGTAAGAAGGAATATTAACCACTTCACCATTAACAGTAACGTGTCTGTGAGATACGATTTGACGTGCCCCTCTTCTAGATGGAGCGATCCCCATTCTAAAAACAACATTGTCTAATCTTGCTTCACACAATTGTAATAAAACCTCACCAGTAACTCCCTTAGTAGCTGATGCTTTTTCAAATAAATTTCTGAATTGTTTTTCTAAAATTCCGTAAGAATATTTAGCTTTTTGCTTTTCCATTAACTGAACAGCATACTCAGATTTTTTTCCTCTTTTTTTAGCCATCCCGTGTTGTCCAGGAGGGTAATTTCTTTTTTCGAAAGCTTTATCATCTCCGAAAATTGCTTCGCCGAATTTACGTGCGATTCTTGTACTTGGACCAGTATATCTTGCCATTTTAAATTGTTTAAGATAGAGATTATGAATTCAGGTCTTATCCTCCGATAATCTATATTCTATCTAGGTTATACTATAAAAATTTTGAGTATTACACTCTACGTCTTTTAGGAGGACGACATCCATTATGAGGCATTGGAGTAACATCGATAATCTCAGTAACTTCAATCCCACCATTATGCAAAGAACGAATTGCAGACTCACGTCCGTTTCCTGGTCCTTTTACATATACTTTCACTTTTTTAAGTCCAGCCTCAAGAGCTACTTTACTACAATCTTCTGCTGCCATTTGGGCTGCATATGGAGTATTCTTTTTAGAACCTCTAAAACCCATTTTACCAGCTGAAGACCAAGAAATAACCTCACCTTTTTTGTTTGTTAACGAAATGATGATGTTATTGAAGGTAGCAGAAATATGAGCCTCACCCGTTGATTCAACGATAACTTTACGTTTTTTTGCAGTTGCTTTAGCCATATTACTTATTATTTAGTTGCTTTTTTCTTGTTAGCAACAGTTTTTCTTTTACCTTTTCTAGTTCTAGAGTTGTTTTTAGTTCTTTGACCTCTCAAAGGAAGTCCAGATCTATGACGAATACCTCTGTAACATCCAATATCCATCAAACGTTTGATGTTTAATGAAACCTCTGAACGTAATTCCCCTTCAATTTTGAAAGCTGAAACCGCTTCACGAATTGCTCCGATTTCATCATCATTCCAATCTTGAACTTTTTTATCTTGGCTTACTTGAGCTTTCTCTAAAATCTCAATTGCTCTACTTTTTCCTAATCCGAAGATATAGGTAAGTGCTATAACACCTCTCTTGTTTTTTGGGATATCTACCCCTGCTATTCTTGCCATAATTATCCTTGTCTTTGTTTAAATCTAGGATTCTTTTTGTTGATTACGTATAATCTGCCTTTTCTACGTACAATAATGCACTCGGCGCTTCTTTTTTTAACTGATGCTCTTACTTTCATTTTGAATATCTTTAATATCTATAAGTAATTCTTGCTTTAGACAAATCGTAAGGGCTCATTTCTAATTTCACTTTATCACCAGGTAATAATTTGATGTAATGCATACGCATTTTTCCAGAAATATGAGCAATTACTATATGTCCGTTTTCTAATTCTACACGGAACATCGCATTGGATAATGCTTCAATAATTGATCCGTCTTGTTCTATTGCTGATTGTTTTGCCATAAAATTAAGCTACTGCTTTTCTATTTTTACCACTCTTCATCAAACCATCATAATGTTTATTCAACAGGTATGAATTAATTTGCTGCATTGTGTCTATAGCAACACCAACCATAATGATTAATGAAGTACCTCCAAAAAACATTGCCCATGATTGTTGTACATCCATAAGACTTACGACAATTGCTGGGAACACAGCGATTAAAGCAAGAAATAAAGACCCTGGGAAAGTAATTAAAGACATCACTTTATCAAGATAATCGGATGTCTCTGCACCTGGTCTAACCCCTGGTATAAAACCTCCGCTTCTCTTCAAATCATCAGACATCTTGTTGGTGGGTACTGTGATTGCAGTATAAAAGAATGTAAAGATAACTATTAAGCTAGCAAATACAAAATTATACCAAAAACCAAAGATATCACTAAATGCACTAACGATTGTTTGAGACGTTTCTGATTTAGATAAACCAGCAACAGCTGCCGGAATAAACATAATTGCTTGCGCAAAAATAATTGGCATAACCCCTGAAGCGTTCAACTTCAAAGGAATCCATTGTCTATTTCCACCCATCATATCTTGCTCGAAATCACCTGAAGTCGTACGACGTGCATATTGTACAGGAATTTTTCTTACAGCCATTACAAGCAATACACAAGAAATAATAACCAACAACCAAATAATAACTTCGATAACCAATAACATTGGCCCACCATTATTGTTTGTAACTCTAGTCGTAAACTCTTGAATAAAGGCCTGTGGGAATCTAGCTAAGATACCTACCATTATTAATAGTGAAATACCGTTTCCAATCCCTTTATCGGTGATTTTTTCACCTAACCACATTGCAAAAATTGTTCCTGTTACCAGAATA
>CAMDPJ010000252.1 GCA_945903925.1 Chryseobacterium gleum | reverse complement strand
AAGAATCAATCATTTTTTGCCAATCTATCTTCCCTTCTGCAATTTCATCAAATTCCTTTTCCACGTTTGCAGTAAAATTGTAATCTACAATGGTAGAAAAATGTTTTTCCAAGAAATCGTTTACTACAGTGCCAATATCCGTAGGAAATAATTTGTTTTTCTCAGCACCAGTGTTCTCTGTTCTGGCGAAAGAAGTAATAGAACCATTTTCTAGTGTTACAATTTTATACGGACGCTCCTCACCTTCGCGAGCCTCCTTAACTATGTAATTTCTTTTCAAAACTGTAGAAATTGTTGGCGCATAAGTAGAAGGACGACCAATTCCTTTTTCCTCTAATTTCTTCACCAAACTGGCTTCAGAATAACGAGGAGGGTGCATAGTAAATCTTTGTTTCGCCGCCATGTCTGTAAGAATCAATTCTTGTCCGGGATTCATTGCAGGCAATGCACTATTTGTTTCTCCATCTTCACTTTCATCATCACTCGATTCGATATACACCTTCAAGAAACCATCAAATTTCATTACCTCGGCATGAGCAGCCAAAGTACGTTTGCTCTTAGAAACCTCAATCACCACATTGGTTTTTTCCAATTCGGCATCGGCCATTTGGGAAGCAATAGCACGTCTCCAAATCAAATTGTACAATTTCTGATGTTGCGATTCACCTTCAATTTCTTGTTTATCAAAAGAAGTGGGACGAATGGCCTCATGGGCTTCTTGTGCCCCTTTAGCTTTCGTTTTGTAGCGACGAATCTCTACATACTCCCTACCGTAACTCTTTGTGATTTCATTTTTCGCAGCTTCAATTGCCGTTTCAGAAAGATTTACGGAATCGGTTCTCATATATGAGATTAACCCTTCTTCATACAAACGCTGGGCAATACCCATCGTTTGAGCCACCGAATAACCTAATTTTCTACTTGCCTCTTGCTGCAAAGTAGAAGTAATAAAAGGAGGTGCGGGAGAACGTTTGGCTGGTTTTGTCTCTAAGGTTGCAATCTTAAAAGCCGATTCAGCGCACTCTTTCAAAAACGTGGTAGCTTCTTTTTCCGATTCCAATCTTGTTGGCAATTCAGCCGCTAATATTCCTTTACCTTTTAAATCAAAATGAGCAACTACTTTAAAGTAAGTCTCACTTTTAAAAGCATTAATTTCTCTTTCTCTCTCTACAATCAATCGAACAGTAACCGATTGAACTCTGCCTGCTGACAATGAAGGTTTAACCTTTTTCCACAACACTGGCGATAACTCAAAACCTACTAATCTATCCAATACACGGCGCGCTTGCTGCGCATCAACCAAATTGATATCAATGAAACGAGGATTGTCAATTGCCGATTGAATCGCTTCTTTCGTAATTTCGTGATAAACAACACGTTTTGTTTTCTTTACATCTAAACCTAAGGTCTCCGCAAGGTGCCATGAGATAGCTTCTCCCTCGCGGTCCTCATCGGTAGCGAGCCATACAGTCTCTGCTTCCTTTGCTAATTTCTTGAGTTCCTTTACTACCTCTTTCTTGTCTTCCGACACTTCGTAGGTGGGTTGATAATTCTTTGTGGTATCTACTCCCAATCCTTTTTTAACAAGGTCGCGAATGTGACCAATACTCGACTTCACCACGAAATCTTTGCCCAAAAACTTTTCGATTGTTTTTGCTTTGGCAGGTGACTCGACAATTACAAGATTTTTTATCATAATGAAAACACCAGGTTTATAGCACTTTTTGAAGGTCCCGATGGTGCAAAGTAAAATAAAAGCAATCGGTATTTCCAAACATAAAATGAAAATCGACCTTAAAACAGGGGTACTAATACATTATATATAAAATATATAATGTATTACCTTTTTTAATTTTTTATTTTTTTAGAGAAAAGAAATGTGCCACATTGTCACTTCATTGAATTTTTAGCTAAATTCGCAAACGGCGAAACATACCTTTATATAATGCACGACCATTCAGAAAAAAAAATAGATGATACCCGTCAGGGAGAACCTTTAGTTTTAGAAGCGTCAGCAAATGTTGATGGCAAAAAACTATATCTAGAAAGTTATGGTTGCGCCATGAACTTCGCCGACAGTGAAATCGTTGCATCTATTTTAAAAGACAAAGGATACAGCACCACTCGCAATGTAGAAGAGGCTGATGTTATTTTCATCAACACCTGCTCTATTCGAGACAACGCAGAAGTAGCAGCAAGAAATAAACTAAAACAGTTCAATGTTTTAAAAAAGAACAATCCCGAATTGGTGATTGGCGTTTTGGGATGTATGGCCGAAAGATTGAAATCCAAATTCTTGGAAGAAGAGAAGTTGGTGGACATTGTTGCCGGACCAGATTCTTACCGCAGTTTACCCGAATTGATTGGTGAAGTAGAAAGCGGACAAAAAGCGGTAAACGTGCTTTTGTCTCGTGAAGAAACCTACGCAGATATTGCTCCTGTGAGAATGCAAAGCAATGGCATCACTGCTTACATTTCCATTATGCGTGGTTGCGATAACATGTGTTCTTTCTGCGTTGTGCCTTTTACGCGAGGTAGGGAAAGAAGCAGAGATCCTTTCACCATTGTGGAAGAAGCAAAAGATTTATTTACCAAAGGATACAAGGAAGTAACCCTACTTGGACAAAATGTAGATTCATACAAATGGTCGACAAATCCCGATTTAAAAGGAAAAGAGCTTAAAGAGGCTGAAGGAGACGATATCATTAGTTTTGCGAAATTACTAGAAATGGTAGCGTTAGTATCACCTCAATTGCGCGTTA
Source organism: Chryseobacterium gleum (assembly GCA_945903925.1). Classification (GTDB taxonomy): domain Bacteria; phylum Bacteroidota; class Bacteroidia; order Flavobacteriales_C; genus JAHEZL01. The sequence goes on along the minus strand of CAMDPJ010000252.1, from coordinate 660 downwards.
GATTCTCAACATCTCACCCTAAAGACATTACCGACGAAGTATTGTTTACCATCCAAAAACACAACAACATTTGCGATTACATTCATTTGCCAATTCAAAGTGGAAACACTAGAATATTGGAAAAAATGAATCGAACTTACACCAGCGAATGGTATGTTGTAAAGTTGAATAGAATTCGCGAATTGATACCTGAGTGCGGCGTTACAACCGATGTGATAGCAGGCTTTTGCAGCGAAACAGAAGAGGAACATCAAGACACTGTGAACCTAATGAAATGGGCGAGATTCGATATGGCCTTTATGTATTACTATTCTGAAAGACCAGGAACATTGGCAGAAAAAAAATACGAAGATGATGTGCCCGAAGAAACCAAAAAAAGAAGATTACAAGAAATTATAGAAGCACAACATCAATCACAAAGAGAGAATGTATCTCGCCATTTAGGTAAAACCTATGAAGTTCTGGCAGAAGGCGTTTCGAAAAAATCAGAAGAAGAATTGATGGGCAGAAACGGACAAAGTCATGTGGTTGTTTTCCCAAAAGGAAATTACAAACCAGGCGACTATGTGAAAGTGAAAATAACAGAGTGCACCAGAGCAACATTAAAAGGAATTGTGATAGAATAATATGGCAGCAATCGATACAGTAAAACAACGATTA
>CAMDPJ010000251.1 GCA_945903925.1 Chryseobacterium gleum | reverse complement strand
TCTTTTTTTTGTTAATTAAAATGTTAATAACAAAAATAAACAAATTTAATTAACTCACAACTTTATACGATAATTTTATGATTAAAAAATAGTACACAATTCTAAAAAAATGTCATTCATCGATAAAAAACAGCCATTAACCGTTTATTGTGCAAGTGTTTATACGTAATTCATTAACTTAATTTTAACAAGTAAGAGGAATAAATAGATGAAAATTTAACATCTTAAGATTGTTAATAAACAGTAATTATTTACAAATAGGAAAAGTAAAAAGCGAATTACTTAATCCACATAAAGTTTAATCTATAAAATTTTTGTCTGAATCAATTTCTATTATCTTTGCTTTATGCAATTTTCATCTATTCTAGGTCAACAACACATTAAAAATCATTTAATTAGAAGTGCCGAATCCGGAAGAATTCCTCATGCACAGTTATTTGTAGGGCCAGAAGGAAGTGGTACACTTGCCATGGCAATTGCATATGCACACTATATCCTTTGTAACACTAATAGTAATGAGCATCAAAAAGGAAATGAAAGCTGTACTTTGAAGTTTCAGAATTTAGTGCATCCAGATCTCCATTTTATTTATCCAACAGTTAGTACAGAAGAGGTAAAAACCAAGCCTAAAAGTAGTGACTTTATAACAGAATGGCGTTCATTCATTCTTCAAAATCCATACGGAAGTTTGTTAGATTGGTATTCTCACCTTGGGGTACAAAATAAACAAGGCGAAATACGAGTAGATGATGCGCAAGAAATCCTAAAATCATTAGCATTAAAAGCTTACGAAGGGGGATATAAAATAATGATTGTTTGGATGGCTGAAAAACTGAATACTGCCGCAGCCAACAAGTTACTAAAGCTATTAGAAGAACCACCAGAAAAAACGATTTTTTTATTGGTAACCGAAAATGAAGAGTCCATCATTTCTACTATACGTTCAAGATGTCAAGCCGTTCATTTTAATGGGATCCCGGAGCATGACATTACACAGGCTTTGGTTGATATGCAAAAGTTAGATATAAAATTGGCTCAAAACATAGCGCATCAAGCGCAAGGAAATTACAACAAAGCGCTCCATTTATTGCATCAAGATGCTGATGATTTAGCCTTTGAAGAATGGTTTGTAGTTTGGGTAAGAGCTGCTTTTAAAGCCAAAGGCAATGCAGCTGCTATTCAGGATTTAATTCAGTGGAGCGAACAAATCGCTCAATTAGGAAGAGAAAAGCAGAAAAAATTCTTAGAATTCTGTATCGAGATGTTTCGTCAAGCTTTAGTACTTAATTATCAAGCCCCAGAATTAGTCTATCTAAGTCCGAAAGTCGAAAAATTTAAATTAGAGAATTTTGCACCCTTCATTCATGGCAACAACATCAATGCTATTTTTAACCAGCTATCAGAAGCTTTGTATCATATTGAACGGAATGGAAATGCAAAAATAATTTTAACCGACTTGTCCATCCAATTAACTCGATTACTACATAAAAAATAACTATCATGCACAACACCGCCTCACTTTTAGTTCTAGTATTTTTGGCCATCACGTTCCTACAATCTGGATATGACAAAATATTCTACTGGAAGGATAATGTCGCTTGGCTAAAAGATCATTTTGCCAAAACACCATTAAAAAAGCAAGTCCCTTTGGCCTTAGCAAACATTCTTGTTTTAGAACTTATAGCTGGTATATTATGCATCGTTGGAAGCATAGAATTATATGCTACCAATGGAAAACTTTACGGATACTATGGTGCTTTATTTTCTTGCATTACGCTATTAATGCTCTTGTTTGGTCAACGTTTGGCCAAGGATTATGATGGCGCAAGAACCATAGTAATCTATTTTATACCCGCAGTAACAGCCGTTTATTGGCTCAACTAGTTTTAATTTTAATAATTTACCTTACTTATATGATTCCAAAACATCCTTCAGAATCCTTGACCATTTTAACAGATTTGGTTTTACCAAGTGAAACCAATCCATTAAATAATCTTTTTGGCGGAGAGCTTCTAGCTCGAATGGATCGTGCTGCCAGCATTGCTGCCAGAAGACATTCTAGAAGAATAGTAGTAACTGCGTCTGTAAATCATGTAGCCTTCAATAGAGCAGTACCTATTGGAAGCGTAGTTACTGTAGAAGCAAAAATTTCAAGATCTTTCAAAAGCTCAATGGAAATTTATATTGATGTATGGATTGAGGATCGCGAATCCGGACTTCGAAATAAAGCCAACGAAGGCATTTATACCTTTGTAGCCGTAGACGATACCGGAAGACCCGTTGAAGTAGCCCCAATCATCCCCGAAACCGAATTAGAAAAACAAAGATTTGATGCTGCTTTGCGACGCAAACAACTTAGTTTAGTGCTCGCTGGAAAAATGAATCCACACGATGCAACCGAATTGAAAGCGCTATTTAGTTAAGAAATCAACTCATAGTGTTTTTTTATTTTGAATCCTAAAAAGTGCACCATTAGCATCAAAAAAAAATGTATTTTTACCTTAAACTATTTTAAAAGTTTTTCATTATTCCCATAAATAAAAAATCATATACGCCAAAAATTAGTTATAAACCAACAATTAGATGAAAGAAAAGATGAGTTCAGACAAAGAAGCCAAATTAAAAGCGTTACAACTTACGCTTGACAAATTAGACAAAACCTACGGAAAAGGGACAGTAATGAAAATGGGCGATAAAGCCATTGTAGAAGTAGAAACAATCTCTTCTGGTTCCTTAGGAATAGATTTAGCATTAGGAGTTAATGGATACCCAAAAGGGAGAATTATCGAAATTTATGGGCCTGAATCTTCAGGTAAAACTACGCTAACCCTTCACGCAATAGCCGAAGCGCAAAAAGCAGGAGGAATTGCTGCATTTATAGATGCTGAACATGCTTTTGACAGAAATTATGCTGAGAAATTAGGAGTCGATATCGAAAACCTAATAATTTCTCAACCTGATAACGGGGAACAAGCTTTGGAAATCGCGGAAAATCTAATCCGTTCTGGAGCAATCGATATTGTAGTTATTGACTCGGTTGCTGCCTTAACTCCAAAAAGTGAGATTGAGGGCGAAATGGGCGATTCAAAAATGGGTTTACATGCTCGTTTGATGTCTCAAGCGTTGAGAAAACTAACAGGAACCATCAGCAAGACTAACTGTACCGTGTTTTTTATCAACCAATTGAGAGAAAAAATCGGCGTAATGTTTGGTAATCCAGAAACAACAACTGGAGGTAATGCTTTGAAATTTTATGCTTCCGTTCGTTTAGACATTCGTCGCTCTACTCAAATTAAAGATGGAGAGAATGTTTTAGGAAACCGTACCAAAGTAAAAATTGTAAAAAACAAAGTCGCACCACCATTTAAAGTAGCCGAATTTGATATTATGTATGGTGAAGGAATTTCTAAAACTGGAGAAATTTTAGACCTTGCTGTAGAATTCGAAATTAT
>CAMDPJ010000250.1 GCA_945903925.1 Chryseobacterium gleum | reverse complement strand
TGTGCAACAACGGAAAAGGAATTTTAGCAGGGAAGAAAGCTTTGTATGCTAAGTGCACCAAAGTGATAGAATCTTTACCTCCAGAAAAAAGAATCACCGGATTCTCAAACTGTTCAACTGCTTCGCGAAAGATGAAAATAGCTTCCGACTCCAGTTGCTCTAAGTGATTTAAATTGTAGCTCATAGTTTTATTACTTCCAATACTTTATTCAATAATTTGTTTCTGCTGATGTCGAAATCTTCATCAGCTGTTTTAATTTCTATAAACGGATTTTTAGGTGCGTCAAAAGGAGCATCTAAACCTGTAAAGTTTTTAATTTCACCATTCAACGCTTTTTTGTACAAGCCTTTAACATCGCGTTTAGCGCACTCTTCAAAAGATGCGTTGACATACACATCGAAATAATCTTGCTCACCAATGATAGATTTTGCGAGGGCGCGAATCTCATCAGTCGGACTCACAAAAGAGCAAATCACCACCTCACCATTTTCTAAAAACAATTTTGCTACTTCAGCGGCGCGACGAATATTTTCCATTCTGTCGGCTTCGGTAAAACCAAGATTGTTGTTCAATCCAGTTCTTAAATTATCACCATCTAACAACTTGGTGAAATATCCTTTTTCGCACAAATCACTTTCTAAAGCGCGTGCCAAAGTGCTTTTACCACTTCCACTCAAACCTGTCATCCATAGCACAATACCTCGTTGCTTCAAAAACTTTTCTTTATCTGCTTTTTGAAGCAAAGTGTGTTTTATAGAATGTATGTTATTGTTCAATGTTTAATGTTTAATGTTCAATGTTCTGAACTGATAAATAATTTTTTCCTACGCATAAGAAACTTCCGTTTCTCAAATCGGGTTTATTATAAGTAAACACTTCTTTCATTTGGTCGCCCTTAAAAACCTCACCACCTGCAGCGCGCAAAATGGCGTGTCCGGCTGCCACATCCCATTCCATGGTTGGTCCGAAACGGTAATAAACATGCGCACTTCCTTCTGCAATCAAGCAGAATTTAAGCGAGCTCCCAATTGATATTTTATCTTTAATAGAGAATCTATCCAACACCACTTTCTCTTCGTCACTTTCATGAGAACGACTGCCCACAGCTGTTTTTAACTCCTTATCGCAAACAGCACCTAAACTCACTCTCGCCCCCTGCACTTCTTTAAAAGATCCTTTACCCACTTCGCCGGCATACACCTCTTTTTTAACCGGAACATAAATAACACCCAACACTGGAATTCCATTTTCTATCAAAGCGATATTCACAGTAAACTCACCATTTCTTTTGATGAACTCCTTGGTACCATCTAAAGGATCAACCAAGAAAAAGCTAGTCCAGTTTTTTCTTTCTTCAAAAGGCATCGACTCAATTTCCTCAGAAATAACAGGTATTTCAGGATACAAGGCATTCAATTGCTCTACAATAATTCCGTTCGCCAAAGTGTCGGCAGCGGTAAGCGGAGAATCATCAGCTTTAAAGTCAACTTGCGCAAACCTACTATCATCGGCATACACTTGCATAATCGCCTCGCCAGCCTCAATGGAGATGGAAATAATGTCTTCTATGTTTACGCTTTTACTCATGCCCTCTTTTAATGAGGCGCAAATTTACGAAAAGAGGATGTACAATCCGACTGTTTAGTGAAGATTTAGGAAAATGGAAGAAAACGAAAGCTTTGAAATAACTGACAACATTAAGCTACAGAATGTCTATTATATCGATAGATTAAAGATAGTAGAGAGTGAAAATTGTTGTGATTAGGATTTTTAGGATTAGAAGAATTTAGGATGATTGAGAACGAGAAGCTCTTAATTTATAAACACCAAAACCTATAAGAAAGAAACCAAAAGCTATTTTTAGATAATCAATAACCGACCATAAAGAAAAATCTTCGAAAAACATTCTTACTATGAATAAGACACCTATGACAATGTAGAGCACTTCTTGTAAATTGCTCTTCTCTTCTTTTTTGTTTTTTTTCATATTAATATATATTTATTTCAATACCTAAAACACGCCCAGCAACCCAGCCACCGTGTCATTCGCCGGCTTAGCAAAAACACTTTTCGTCTTTCCGTGCTGCACGATCTTACCTTTATCAATAATAATTAATTCATCGCTCAAAGCCAAGGCTTCATGATGATCGTGCGTTACAAAAATGAAAGAGGTATTGAGTTCTTTTTTGATGTTGAGCACCACCTCTTTTACTTCTCTTTTGGAGATATTATCGAGATGACTAAATGGTTCGTCGAGCAATATTAATTCGGGTTCGATGGCCAATGCACGCGCTATGGCAATTTGCTGCTGTTGTCCGCCTGAAAGCTCTCGTGGAAATCTATTTTTAAATTTAGTTAGGTGACAAATTTTTAAAATTTCGGAAGTTCTTTTTTCTTGATATTTAACATCGTATTTTATCAATAGATGTTTGATGTTGTCGTAAATATTAATCTTCTCGAACAACTGAAAATCTTGGTGCACCAATTCTATTCCTGCATGACCGGGCACCAATCTATCTTTCGGACCGTACACTTTTTCTCCTTTAAAATAAACCTCTCCTTTTGCAGGGTCGACTAAGCCTTTAATTATTCTAAGCAAGGTTGATTTCCCAACTCCTGTTCTTCCAAGTAAACCTAGAATTTTCCCTTTTTTAAGTTCAAAAGAAATGTTCTTTAATACTGGTTTTTCGGAATAGGAATAAGAAATATTTTTTACTTCTAACATAAATGAAAAAACCCTTCAGCGGTTAACTGAAGGGTTGGTGTTTTATTTCAATGCAACTTTTGTTTGTGAGGCCAACATCTTATCGATGTATATTTCTATAGTATATTCTCCCTCAGGAAATGTTTTCACGTTTGGCTCTTCATATTCTAAGTGAATATCGTCTTGCTGACTGCCTGTATAGGTGAACTCTTTTTTAGAAGAAAATATTACTTCTTCTTTACGCTCTGGATCTACAAATTTACCCGAACCTGATGAAGCGTTACCCATCACTTCTCCTGCTGGTGTAATAACTCTTAAGTAAACCGTTCTCGGTCCGTTAACCGCAATTTCATTTTTCAAAACGCTAAAGCTAACATCTAACTTTTTGGTTCTTTTAGCCATCCCCGTTTCTTTCATGCCATCACCAATCATTCTCTCGCGAAGTGCTTTAATTTGGATGTATTCGGCTTTTAGCTTAGCGCCAATTACGGCTTTAGTCTTAAAGTTGTCTCTGTCTTTAGAAACTACGGTAAGTTCTTCTTCCAATTGTGCTTTTTTAGATGTTAATTCTTTGTTCTCTAGCAACAATTGATCGATTTGCTCTTCGTATTGCGCATTCTTTTTGCGCATCAACTTTCTTTCTTTCTTAATAGCAGCAATCAACTGATCTTTGTCTTTGATGGTTCTCATAAACTCATCAATTCTAGCTTTACTAGCTTCCACTTCTTTGTTTCGCTCGTCTAAAACAGTATT
>CAMDPJ010000249.1 GCA_945903925.1 Chryseobacterium gleum | reverse complement strand
TCTCCCGAAATCATTGAGAAAAATGTAGGTATCAGCAAAGACTATAACATTTTCGAGTTGAACAATGCTATTGGCGCAAAAGATTTCGATAAGGTGATGCGCATCGTTCAGTATTTCGCAGCTAATCCGAAAGGGAGTCCCTTTGTAGTGACTATTTCTACTTTACACGGCTTTTTCTTGAAGGTAATGACCTACCATTTCGCACCCGATAAAAATCCCGATTCATTAGCTGCACTCATGAAAGTGAATAAATTCTTTATGAAAGACTATCAGTTGGCAGCAAAGAATTATCCGCCTAAAAAAATCTCTGCAATTTTTGAATTGCTGAACGAATACGACTTGAAATCGAAAGGGGTAAATAATCCAAGTGTGGAAGATGGTGAGCTGCTGAAAGAGTTGGTGTATAAGGTTTTGAGGTAGACAGAAGGATAGAATTGTTTTTGTTACTAAAGAATTATGGTATTTATTTAATTGATCTTTATGACCGAGTTAATTTATCGCGAAAGCAGAGCATATTTAGTAATCATGTTATTAATTTACTTTGTAGGTATGATCGCAGTTGTTTCGGGTTTGTTGGAAAGTGTGGGTTTTCCTATTTTCGCAGCTATTGGCGCAGGAGTTTTGTTTTTTTTGTTTTTACTTTACTCTTTTCGAAGTCGCATTTATTTTTTAGACTTTTATCGCACTCATTTTGAGAAAAAATACCTTTTCAAGAAAAGGATAGAGAGAGTCGAATACAAGCAGATTTCGAAGGTTGAAAAATTAGAATCACTTTATGATAAAAATCTTCACATATTTATCGAAGAGAAATGGCAGCCTTTAAACATCCAATATTCAAAGAAATTGCATGATTGGCTTAACTCTCAAGTTAAGAGATAAAATTATTTTAAAGTGATTTCCATAAATAGTAACAATTTAATTCCCTTTCTTCTTTAATAACTACCGAATATTCGTAGCTTTGCACTCGGCTTTAAAAAATAGCTTTATCAATGCCGAATACTAAGTATATATTTGTTACAGGAGGTGTTACCTCATCGCTGGGAAAAGGAATTATCGCAGCTTCTCTTGCTAAACTTCTTCAAGCAAGAGGCTATACAGCAACCATCCAAAAATTAGACCCTTACATCAACGTAGATCCAGGAACTTTAAATCCTTATGAGCATGGTGAGTGTTTTGTAACGGATGATGGAGCCGAGACCGACTTGGATTTAGGGCACTACGAGCGTTTTTTGAATGTGACTACTTCACAAGCAAACAACATTACAACGGGTAGAGTTTACCAGTCCGTAATCAATAAAGAAAGACAAGGTGCTTACTTAGGAAAAACCGTTCAGGTGATTCCTCATATCACCGATGAAATAAAATCTCGAATTCTCGATTTAGCTACGCAAGGTAAGTGGGATTTTGTGCTTACTGAGATTGGTGGAACGGTAGGTGATATTGAGTCGTTGCCTTACATTGAGGCTGTTCGTCAGCTAAAATGGGATTTAGGGAAAAGAGCGATGGTAGTGCATCTTACATTGATTCCTTACTTGGCTGCATCGGGAGAGTTGAAAACAAAACCTACTCAACATTCGGTTAAAAAATTATTAGAATACGGCTTACAACCCGATGTTTTGGTGTGCAGAGCAGAACACAATGTGCCGCAAGATTTGCGCAGAAAAATAGCACAATTTTGTAACGTAGATCCTAAAGCTGTAGTGGCTTCTTTAGATGCCGAATCTATCTACGATGTGCCATTGCTGATGATGGAAGAGAAGTTGGATGCCGTGGTGCTAGAAAAATTTGGAATGAAGGTGGGACCTAACCCCGAGTTGAAAGATTGGAAGTTATTTTTGAAGCACCTGAAAACACCGAAGAAAACAGTGAAAATCGGTTTGGTTGGAAAGTACGTGGAATTGAAAGATTCTTATAAATCAATTGCTGAATCGTTTATTCATGCAGGTGCTGCAAACGATTGTAAAGTGGAGTTGGAGTGGATTCACGCAGAACAAGTAGACGAGAATTCAAAAGACAAATTATTAGGTCATCTTTCAGGAATATTGGTTGCACCAGGATTTGGAGAAAGAGGATTGAAAGGAAAATTAATTGCTGTGCGTTATGCGCGTGAAAACAAAATTCCTTTCTTAGGTGTTTGTTTAGGTATGCAGTGCGCAGTGGTTGAGTTTGCTCAAAATGTATTGGGATTAAGCGCAGCATCGTCTGAGCAGAATCCTAAAACAAAACATCCTGTTATTCACTTGATGGCCGAGCAAAAGAAAATCACCAAAAAAGGTGGTACCATGCGTTTGGGCGCTTATGCTTGTAAAATCAAAAAAGGCACAATAGCTTTTGAAGTTTATGGTAAAGCTGAAATTCAAGAAAGACATCGTCACCGTTACGAATTCAACAACGCTTATGTAGAGCAGTTCGAAAAAAACGGAATGATTGCATCGGGCATCAATCCTGAAAACGGATTGGTAGAAATTGTAGAATTGAAAGACCATCCGTGGTTTGTGGGTGTTCAGTTTCACCCCGAATATAAAAGTACAGTTGTTAATCCTCACCCGCTTTTTCAAGGTTTTGTGAAAGCAGTGATCGCAGCTACCAAAAAGGGTAATTAATATTTAATATGGATAAGAATACGATAATTGGTTTTTTGTTGATTGGAGCCCTTTTACTTGGGTTTTCAATGTACAATTCAGATGACGAAACAGCGAAACCTACTGCTGCAAAAACAGAAGTTCCTGCTGCTAAGAAAGAAGCAGCTAAAGTTGATGCTCCGCTGGCCTTGGCTAAAGGTGATAGTTCTTTAGGTTTAGATTCTGTGCGCAAGCTCATTGAATTAGAAACTTTGAAAAAAGATTTCGGTTTATTTTATGAAGCAGCTAAAGGAACTCAAGAAGAGTTGATGGTGGAAAATGACAAATTAAAAATTTGGTTTTCTAACAAAGGTGGTTATATCTCTAGAGTGGAGTTGAAAGGCTACCATACTTTTGCAGATAGATTAACGAAGAAAAATGATTTAAATTTATTCATTAAAGATTCATCGTATTATCAGTTAAACTTTAACCATATCAATAAGAAGTTTAATACAAGAGATTTCTATTTTGTTTCTTCTAAAACAACAGGCAATGGCAATGTAACTGCGGTGTCGTTTAAATTACTTGCAGAAAACAATCCAAGTAAGTTTATTGAGTTTCAGTACTTGATCCCTACAGCAGGATATAAAATTGATTTCAATATCAATATCTCTGGCTTAGATCGTGAAATTTCAGGCACCGACAAAGGCTTAACTTTCGAATGGCAGCAGTTTATTCCTAAGCAAGAGAAAATTATCTCTGAGGAAAGAAAAGTGGCTTCTGTTTTCTATTATGATAACGAAGAAGATGAAGACGATTACATCAGTGAAGGTGCGCGCGACGAAATTGAAGATTTACCCGCAAGCACCAAATGGGTGTCTTTAAAACAACAGTTCT
>CAMDPJ010000248.1 GCA_945903925.1 Chryseobacterium gleum | reverse complement strand
GGGTACTCCTCCTTCAAAAGGAGGAGAGTTGATTAGTAACCCATACTTGAAAACGTCGTGAATTTATGCCCAGCCATCACTATTGTGCGCGGGCCATCGCCAAAAGCCGAGCGTGCGGAAAGGCTGTGAACCCAAAATAGAAAGCGGACTAAGGAGCTTTCGTAATTTTGGGAGAGCGCGTTGGCAGGATCTTTTGGCGGAAGATTTTTTGCTTACTTTTTCATCTCTGAAAAAGTAAGTCTTTGCTTCTTTAGAAAAGAAGAACTCCTACGAAGCTGAATCCCGAGAATCGGGACAAGAAAAGATTCAGCAAAGTTCGCTTCACTAAACTTAGCAGAGGGAAGAAAAGAAGAAACAAAATCCATCTCCCTCCCACCACACAAGCATTTTCGCACCCCTCTTCTCCAAGAGGGATTTGGGAGAAAACATTTCTTATATTTACAGCTTCAATACATCACAACATGCTAGTAGTAAAAGACATTCTCGACAATAAAGAAAAAGCCATTGCCGGCTTGAAAAAAAGAAACATCGCCACAGCGGAAGAATTGCTCAATAGCGTAATTGCTTTAGATGCAGAACGCAAATCTGCAATTTCTGAAATGGAAAATGTTTTGGCAGAAAGCAATCAAATTGCAAAATCTGTGGGACTGCTAATGAAAGAAGGCAAAAAAGAGGAGGCTGAACAAGTGAAAGCTAAAGCTGCTGAACTGCGCACCACATCAACTACTTTAAAAGAAGAAACTGCTGCAATTGAAGAGAAATTACAAGCGCTTTTATATACTATTCCTAACGTTCCAAACGACATAGTTCCAAACGGAAAAACACCAGAAGAAAATGTAAATATTTTCGAACATGGCAGCATTCCGAAATTACATGAAGGTGCTGTTCCCCACTGGGATTTATTGAAAAAATACAACCTTGCCGATTTTGAAGTCGGCGTAAAAATTACCGGTGCTGGCTTTCCTGTTTTCAAGGGGAAAGGCGCTATGTTGAATCGTGCTTTGATTAACTTCTTTTTAAGCGAAGCCATCAAAGCAGGTTACGAAGAAGTGATTCCTCCGTTGCTGATTAACGAGGCTTCTGGTTATGGAACAGGTCAATTGCCTGATAAAGAAGGACAGATGTACCATTGCACTGTAGATAATTTATTCTTGATTCCAACGGCCGAAGTTCCTATCACGAATTTGTACCGCGATGAAATCATCAACACAGAGAATCTACCTATCAAAAATGTAGGCTATACACCTTGCTTCCGCCGCGAAGCTGGTTCATACGGTAAAGATGTGCGTGGATTGAATCGTTTGCATCAATTCGATAAAGTAGAGATTGTACAAATTCAGCATCCCGATAAATCTTACGAGACCCTAGATAACATGGTCGAACATGTGAAAGGCTTGCTTGAGAAATTGGGCTTGCCTTACCGTATCTTACGTTTGTGCGGTGGCGATATGGGCTTCACCTCTGCCCTTACTTACGATTTCGAAGTGTATTCTGCAGCGCAAGAAAAATGGTTGGAAGTGAGTTCTGTTTCTAACTTCGAGACTTTCCAAGCGAATCGTTCTAAAATACGCTACCGTAGCGGACAAGATAAGCCTCAACTGGCGCATACTTTAAATGGCAGCGCTTTGGCTTTACCGCGAATTTTAGCTGCCTTGTTAGAGAATAATCAAACGGCAGATGGCGTTACTATTCCAGAAGTATTGCAAGCATTCACGGGCTTCAATAAAATTTCTTGATTTTGAAAAAAGTTAAAATCGTCATATCGCTAGTTCTATTTAGCTTATGCTTTTTAACTTCTTTAGCGCAAGATAAACAACAAGTACAACACAGCTTAGCTGTTCAATTCTTCAACAGCGGAGAGTTCGACAAGGCATCTGAAGTCTTTGAATCGCTTTACAAAAAAAGCAGAAGCGAAGAATATTACGAGTACTTGTATCAGTGTTATGTACAGCTTAAAAATTACAAAGACGGCGAAAAATTAGTCGATAAAAAGATTAAAGATTTTCCTCAACAAGCCGCTTATCACATCGATTTAGGTTATATCTTTTTCTTACAAGAAGATGAAAAAAAAGCAACTAAATCTTTTGAAAAAGCGCTTTCACTTTTGCCAGCCGACAATCAAGAAATAATTTTTGTAGCGCGGCGCTTTCAAAAAAGAAAACAAGACAACTGGGCCATTCAAACTTATTTGAAAGGCAGAAAACTCATCAACAACGATTATCCTTTCTCCTTCGAACTGGCAGATATTTATAGGAGTCAGAACAAATTCAACGAAATGATTAACGAATATCTTTTCGTTTTAGAATATGGTCATCACTACTTAGATGATGTTGAAACAGCTCTATCTACCGCCATTGGTGAAGACTTTGATGGAAATAAAAAACAAATACTGAAAGAAAATCTGCTGAAAAAAATTCAGGAAAATCCGAGCAACGATTTGTACCTAGAAGTTTTAATTTGGGAATATCTGCAAGAAAAAGCATTTGGTGCTGCTTTCACACAAATGAAAGCGCTAGACAAAAGAAAAAAAGAAGAGGGATATCGCTTACTGACTTTAGCCGATTTAGCTGCTAAAAACAACGATTACCAAACTGCTGTTAAAGCATTGCAATATGTGATTGATCTAGGTACTTCAAACATGTATTACCGCAATGCAAAAACAGAATTATTGAGTGTACTCACACAAAAAATAACTACTCGTGCCGATTACTCGCTGCAAGATTTACAGCAATTAGAAAGCGCTTACAAAAACACTTTAAAGGAGTTGGGAAAAAACAGATACACCATTGATTTACTTAAAGATTACGCGCATTTGCAAGCTTTCTATTTGCATCAAAACAACAAAGCCATTACTACTTTAAATGAGGCGCTAGCCATGGGAGATGCCACTCCCCGACAATTGGCCGACAGTAAATTAGAACTAGGCGATGTGTATTTAATTTCAGATAGCATTTGGGAAGCGTCCTTACTTTATTCTCAAGTTGATTTGGATTTTAAAAATGAAATTATCGGTCAGGATGCACGATTTAGAAACGCAAAAATATCTTATTACACAGGTGATTTTAAATGGGCTAAAGCGCAGTTAGATGTTTTGAAATCGGCTACCGACAGACTCATCGCAAATGATGCCATGTATTTATCTATTTTAATTACCGGCAACACCTTAATGGACACCATCACCACTCCGCTAGAAATTTATGCCCGTGCCGATTTGTTAGAATTTCAAAATAAAGATTCTTTGTGTTTACTTACTTTAGATTCTTTGGAAAGTGAGTTTAAATCACGCTACAATTTAATGGATGAAGTGCAATACAAACGTGCGGAAATTTATATCAAAAAACACAACTTTACAGAGGCTGCAAAATATCTTCAAAAGACTTATGAATACAAAGATCTATTGGCAGACGATGCTTTATTTAAATTGGCCGAATTGTATGAAACAGTGTTGAACGACAAAGCAAAAGCACAAGAAAAATA
>CAMDPJ010000247.1 GCA_945903925.1 Chryseobacterium gleum | reverse complement strand
CAATTAAGCAAGTCACTCGCCTGGAGGCGAGCGCCAGTAGGACCTAAAACACAATCTCCATCAACTGTACCCTATTCCCTGGCACATTTTTTATCACTCCTCGCATCTCCAATTGAAACAAATGATTCTTTAGTTGAGGCAAGGAAAGTCCAGTATTTATTGATAATACATCAACATGAACTGAATTTTGTGCAGATATTAAACTCAATATTTTTTGCTCAGGGTCGCTAAATTTGTCTAAACTCAATTGCAATTGTTTTTCTTTTTTTCCTCCACCCCAATTCATTGCTTTTATTAGGTCTTGAGCGTTTTCAATTATCATTGCTTTTTGCGATTTTATCAATTGATTGCATCCAGCAGAGGCTTTATCGATTGTTCGGCCAGGGAAAGCAAAGACCTCTCTGCTGTATGAATGCGCAATATCTGTTGTGATTAGCGACCCGCCTTTAGCTGCCGACTCAACAACAATGGTAGCGTCACTCATGCCAGCTACGATTCTATTTCTCTTTGGAAAATTTTGGTAATCGGGATTGGTTTCCGACAAGAACTCTGTAAGCAATCCTCCTCTTTCAACCATTTTTGCCGCTATTGCACGGTGTTGCGCTGGATAAATTAAATCTAAGCCGTGTCCTAAAACACCAACCGTTTCTAGCTGATGTTCTAAGCATGCTTTATGTGCTTCAAGATCGATTCCGTAAGCCAATCCGCTTACCACCAAAATATTGTATTCTGCTAATTCTTTAATGAGCTGATGCGTAAGATTTACACCATATTCTGTGCACTTTCTTGAGCCAACTACACTTATTGTTTTAGAATGATTTAGTTTTCCGCTGCCTTTGTAAAACATCATGTATGGCGCATCATCACAAGTTTTTAAACGTTGTGGATATTCTTCATCTTGATAAAACAGTGTTTGAATATTGTTCTTGATAATGAAAGAGATTTCTTTTTCTGCTCTTTTCAAAACCGCTTCCTTGTTTTGGAAGATAGATTGTGACAAGGCTTTTCTCACGCCTGGTAGTTCTTCTAAATCTTTCGCTTTGGTGTTGAATACCTTTTCTGCCGAACCTAAATATTCGGTTAAAGTTTTGGCTATTAAAGGTCCAATACCAGGCACAAGGGTTAATGCAACCCTGCAAATCAAATCTTTGTTCATAATGAGTGTTTAGTTGTTGGTTAGGCCAACGAATTGAAGCAAATGTATAAATAAAAAAGCTCCGTAAAAAAGTTCAAGGAGCTTTTTTTGGAGGTCCGGAGCGGATTTGTCCGTCAGCCGACGGATTGCAGATTTCACCAAAAACAAAAAGAGCGAAAACTTTCGTAATCACTCTTTTTTTGGAGGTCCGGAGCGGATTTGAACCGCTGTGGAAGGTTTTGCAGACCTCTGCCTAGCCGCTCGGCCACCGGACCATGAGCACAAATATATAAATTATTCTTTTATAGTAACAGAAACACTTTCTGCATCTCCTGGCACAGGCGGACTCATCTTCTTGATTTTTATCTCTACGCCGAATACCACATCGAATTCATTCTTAATTCTCGCTAAGATCCGCTGTGCCACGCTTTCAATAAGCTTAGCGCGCACTAACATCTCTTCTCTTACGATGTCGTTTATAATTGCGTAATCTATCGTTTTCGACAAATCATCATTTTCGGCAGCCTCTGTAAAATCGGTATCTACATGAACATCTACCAAATAATGGCGACCTACTTTTCCTTCCACATCAATGCAGCCGTGAAATGCAAAAACTTTTATTCCTTCTATACTTACTGTATGCATCTTATTTTTTCGATTCTTTAGCCCAAGTGTCTTTCAACGCCACGGTTCTGTTAAATACCAATTTATCTGTTGTGCTGTCTTTGTCTACACAAAAGTAGCCCATTCTTTCAAACTGCACTGAATCTCCATCTTTCAGGGTTTTCATGTGAGGTTCAAGTTTACAGTTTTGCAAAACTTTAATTGAATCGGGATTGATAATTTCTTTCAAATCATCTCCCTCAGGAATTTCCATTTTAAACAAACGATCATACAAGCGAACTTCAGCATTGATGGCGTGTTGCGAAGAAACCCAGTGCAATGTTCCTTTTACTTTTCTGCCGTCCGGACTATTACCGCCTTTCGATGCAGGATCATAAGTACAACGCAATTCAATTACTTTTCCAGATGCATCTTTAATCACTTCTTCACATTTAATGAAATAGGCATAACGCAATCTAACTTCCGCGCCAGGAGCCAATCTAAACCATTTCTTTTCAGCAACTTCCATGAAATCTTCTTGCTCGATATACAACTCTTTGCTGAAAGGAACTTTACGACTTCCTTCTTCAGGTTTTTCAGGATTATTTACTGCGTCTAATTCTTCCGTTTGGTTATCAGGATAGTTGGCAATTACCACTTTCAGTGGATTCAAAACACCCATAAATCGCGGTGCTTTTTTATTTAGAGCTTCACGAATACTAAATTCTAAAAGCGATACATCAATCAAGTTTTCTCTTTTAGAAATACCTACTCTTTCGCAGAAATCACGAATAGATTCTGGCGTATATCCTCTTCTTCTAAGTCCCGATATTGTTGGCATTCTTGGGTCATCCCAACCAGCCACATGATTTTCTTTCACCAATTGTTGAAGCTTTCTTTTACTCATCATGGTGTAAGTAAGATTCAATCGCGACATTTCAATTTGTTGCGGTTTATGCTTAGTGTTTACAGTGTTGTTTAACCACTCGTAAAGCGGACGGTGAACTTCAAATTCCAAAGTACAAACAGAGTGCGTTATGCCTTCAATGGCATCAGAAATTCCGTGTGCAAAATCGTACATCGGATAAATGTTCCATTTGTCGCCAGTTCTCCAGTGATGCTTTTTTCTTATGCGGTACAAGGCTGGATCGCGAAAGTGCATGTTGGGCGAACTCATGTCGATTTTCGCTCTCATAGTATACGTTCCATCGGCAAATTCTCCGTTTTTCATTCGTGTGAATAAGTCGAGATTTTCTTCAATTGAGCGATTTCTATCCGGACTCTCCTTTCCTGGAACTGTTGGTGTTCCGCGGTGTTCAGAGATTTGTTCTGCAGATAAAGAGCATACAAATGCTTTTTCCATTTTAATCAATTCAACAGCGTAAGCATACAATTGATCAAAATAATCGGAAGCACAAAACTCATTATCCCATTGAAAACCCAACCACTTCACGTCGTTGCGAATCGAGTTTACATATTCAACTTCTTCAGTTTCTGGATTGGTATCATCAAAACGCAAGTTGAATTTCCCATTGTATTTCTGCGCCAATCCACCATTCAAGCAAATTGATTTCGCGTGTCCGATATGCAAATAACCATTAGGCTCTGGCGGAAAACGAGTGTGAACTCTCTTCTCGTGTTTGCCTTCTGCTAAGTCGTTTTCAATGATGTGCTCAATGAAATTGAGTGATTTTTCTTCTGTTTCCATAAATATTTTATTTGCAGGGCAATAGTTCCTTCGTTCCTCAGGATGACAACCACTACTTA
>CAMDPJ010000246.1 GCA_945903925.1 Chryseobacterium gleum | reverse complement strand
CTTGCAAATCGCCATCTTTCAACTCTATAAACTGAAACGACTCATTTAAAAAACCAATGGAATGAACAGAAGGTGCTTTAAAAAGAAAACATATTTGAAAATCATTTTTAAGAATAAAAGCCAAAGAAACACAACGAGTTAAATGACCTAAACCAACCTCCTTACTTGCATCACACCTAAAAAAAACTTTTTTTTGCATGAATATAAATTACAGATTTTTGCGAAAAACAGGTTTAGTTTCTACACCAACCAAATACTTACTCACTCCGTTTTCAAGAGCTAACTTATATACATCCAAACTCTCTGAAAATGCCTGAACAAAATAGTGCACATCTTCTTCTGTATGACTAAAACATGGTACAAATGCACCTTGATATAGCACGCCCCTTTTTATCATTTCTTGAAGCATCAATGTTCTCAACGCCATTGAAACAATACCTTCATTGTCTTTATAAACAGTATAACTAAACCAGGCTGTACCACCTACAGTTACATTTTTATCTAATCCTTTTTCTTGAATTTTTTTTTGTAATTGAGCAAACAAAAGATCTCCTATTTTATGATTGTGACCTATTACATCATGTTTCTTAAATTCTTCAATAGTTGCTAAACCAGCAGCAATAGCGTGCGTTTCACCTCCATGTGTTGTACTTGCTAAAAACACTTTTTCTTCACCTAACTTTCTAATTCCACCCAACTCCATCACCTCTTTTTTACCAGTTAATGCACAAAAAGAAAATCCGTTAGCAATTCCTTTTCCCCATGTACACATATCGGGTTCAATACCGTATTTAGTGGTAGCACCTGGAAAAGCCGATTTATAACCCGATATCATTTCATCTACAATAAATAAAGCGCCATTTTGATGCGCCAACTCTATTGCTTCTCTTAAATATTTTTCAGTGGACACATTCTCTTTTTCGGGCTCGGTAATAACGCAAGCTATTTGATTAGGGTAATTCTTAAACAACTCTCTTAAAGACTCTATATCATAAGACTTAAAAGTAAGCGACAATTCTTGTGTTTTCTCAGGAACGCCTCTATTACAAGCTGTTTTTGCAATGAACCAATCGTCTACCGAATAAAAAGGATGATCGCCAGGAAATGCAACTAAATCTCTACCTGTGTAAGCTCTTGCTAACTTAACCGCCGCAGTGGTCACAGAAGAACCATTCTTAGCAAACTTCATCATATCATGACAAGGAATCAAAGCCAAAAAAGCCTCTGCCATTTCTTTTTCGATATAACTTGGTCTTTGAAAATTAACGCCTTTCTCTAACTCATTTCTAACCTTATCTACAACAGGCTCATAGGCGTGTCCTAAACTCACAGAAGTTAAACCCATCGAACAATCTAAAAACATATTACCATCTACATCCCAAACATAAGCCCCTTTTCCATGACTTATTGCTGCAGGCGACAAAAGTGGAAATTGATCATCTCCTTTTGAATAGGTATGTGCACCTCCTGGTATTAAGTCATGAATAATACTTCTGTATTCATATGATTTTTTAAAATTTTCAATATGTCGTAACTTAATATTATTGCTCATTTTTTAATGATTTAATATATCCTTCATTTCTTTGAATTGCAGAGTTCATATTGAGATTGTGCTCTTGCATATACTGGGCATATTCCTCCCAACTTTTTTCCATTCCAAGATTTTTCACCAATTCATGAACAACCTCAAAATCAACTTGTTCATCAACAGTCATGCGAATATGATGATAATTTTTAGGAGAAGAAAAATGTGCTGACGTAAAAAGATTTCCTCCTTTAAAAGTACTGTTGTTTCTGATATATGGCGTTACATGTTCTTTCTCTGATAGCAATGCAGATTCTTTCCACGCTTTTTCCAATGCTGCAAATGTAAATACCTCTACATCTTGTCCGTCGGGAAATTCCTCTATCAATATGTTCGTCGCATAATCTAAGCTATTGTCGATCGCAAACTGTATCACTTTATCAATTAGCAAAGAATCTATGAGCGGACAATCAGCTGTTAACCTCACCACATAATCGGCATTACTATTTTTAACGGCTTGGTAAAATCTATCTAACACATTTTGCTCACTGCCTTGAAAAAAAACAACCTCCATTTTATCGGCGATGCTTTTCAATTCAAAATCTTGAGGAGCATCACTTGTTGCAAGCACAAAACTATTGATTTTAGTGCATTTTAATATTCTTTTAAAATGCATTTCCAGCAACGACACATCATTTATTTTCATCAAAACTTTACCAGGAAGTCTTGTTGAACCCATTCTTGCTTGTGTTACTGAAACTACTTTCATTCTGCAAATTTAATCGAATTAAGCCTTAGGCCATGAAACAGGATTCAATAAATTAACTTCTTCTATTTTTATTTTATTTATTTCCTCAATCATCTCTGGTGAAATGGTCTTTTTTAAAACATCAATATTCATCAACAATTGCGCTTCTGTATCTACCCCTATTAGCACCTTATCTATCGCCAACTGGTGCAATACATACAACAAACACACTTCATGAACCGATAAATTATTTTCTTTACACAACTCATGAATTCTTAATATCGGGCCTTTTAACGGACTAAAAAAAGAAGGCAATGTTTCTATTGATTTAAAAAGCAGACCTTGTAAGAAAACAGAACGTGTATGAACCTCTATCCCTTTAGATTTAGCTTTCTTAAGTAAATCGCCTTTTAAAGAATAGTTGTCTAAAATATTAAATGGAACTTGCATCACATCAAACAAACCCGATTCAATTGCTACCGAAAATTCATTATTAGTATAAAGCGAAACGCCTATCTTAACTACTTTTTGCTCTTGTTTCAATTGCTTTAAAACAGCTATTATAGATGGGTTTTCAAGCCAATCTTTATAACTATGGAAAAGTAAAACATCTAACGATGTTCTATTCAATACGTTCAATTGCGCATCAACTGAATTAATAATTTCTTTTTCTGTTGTACCGTGAAACTTAGAGATAACTTGAAAGGAATTATCGTTCTTAAAAAAATCACCCAAGGTTTGCATAGAACTGCCGTATGCCGGAGCAGTATCCAAAGTATCGATTCCGTTATTTTTTGCGGTTTTTAAAATTTTAAACGCTTCGACTTTTTCTGTTTGCCCTTTGGTATTATTAATACCATAAGGTAAACCAAACTGAACTGTCCCTAAAACAAGTTTATGATTTAACAACATATTCGATCACGCTATCAATAGTATATTGCAACTCCTCATCTGTTATACTCGGAAACATAGGTAAACTAAGGCATTGGGTGTAATAATCTTCAGACAAAGGAAAATCCCCTTTCTTAAATCCTTGTTTTTGATAATAAGGCATAGTGTGAACAGGAATATAATGCACCTGAGCAAATATATTTTTCGATTTCAAATGATTGTACAAGCCCAACCTGTCGCCCACTTGAATAACATACAAATGAAAAGCGTGTCCACTTTTATAATAAGGCGTTTTAATTTGTTCCATTCCTTTAAAAGCCGCATCATATCGAGCCGCAATCTCTCTT
>CAMDPJ010000245.1 GCA_945903925.1 Chryseobacterium gleum | reverse complement strand
CGGCACTTATCATTTTAAAATCTTGAAATTTATTGCGGTACAATTTCTTAAGCACTTTGGTAGGCACCAATTTTAAACCATCGCGCTTCATCCATTCTTTGCTTAGTTCGGCTTTGTGCTCGTCTTTTTTGGCAAAATATCGGTGGTGTTCATAGCCCGCAAAAAGCTCATCGCCCCCTTGTCCGTCTAAAACAACCTTAATTCCACTTTCTTTCACTTGCTTCATCACGCGCCATTGGGCGTAGGTGCTGGTGGAGAAAAGCGGTATATCCTGACAATAAGTAAGTTCTTCTAAGTCTTTCAACAATTCAGCACTGGTAGGTTGTACAGTGTGCCATGTTCCATTGCAATAATCCACTACCGCTTTGGCCCATTTGCTTTCGTTAATGTTTTTTTCTTTGTTGGTAGAAGTGTATAAGTGTAGTTTTTGATGAGGCAGTAAATGATGCATCAATCCTACGATAGAAGAGCTATCTAAGCCGCCACTCAAACAAGAACCTACTTCTACATCGGCACGCAATCGAAGCTTTACAGCATTAACGATTTTTTCTAAAACATCTTCGTTGTATTTTTTTAATTGATTTTGGTTAACTGTTGCCGCTTCTCTGTTGACTTGCAGCGTGTAATATTGTTGAATGGAAATCTCTTGTGTTCGAATTTTTAAAATAAGATGATGAGCAGGAGGGAGTTCTACAATTCCTTCTATCATTCCTTGCGGATGATGCTCTGTTTCATTAAAACTCAGGTAATCGAAAGCAGCCTGTTTGTTTATTTTTTTAGCAATCAATAGAGAATGTAAAATGGCTTTTTGTTCTGAGGCGAACAGAAATTTGTTTTCGTCTTTGTAGTAGTAAAAAGGTTTTACGCCAACGCGGTCTCTGCTGCAAAATAGAATTTCTTTGGCGCTATCGTAAATCACAAAAGCCCACATACCATTGAAGTGTATAGAACAATCTGTTCCCCATTCGCGGTAAGCAGCAAGTATAACTTCGGTATCTGAATTGGATAAAAATTGATGTCCTTTGGCTTGTAAAATATCTCTTAATTCAATGTAATTGTAAATTTCCCCATTGAAGGTAATCCATAGTTGCTGGTCGGCGCTGCACATAGGCTGATGCCCAGAAGGTGTAAGATCGAGAATAGACAAGCGGCGATGCGCCAGTGCCATTTCAAAATTATTTTCTGCCGATTCAATACTCTTTTGAGGTGAAAAAGCAAAACTGCTTTCGCGAACATTTAGAGGTGTTACTTCACTAAAAAAACATTGTGGTGTTGTGCGGTTGAATAGGGTGAAGCCCTCGTCATCGGGCCCGCGATGTGCCATCAACTCATTCATTTTCCTTACCGCCTTGGCGGTATTGAAAGTGTTTTTAAATTGCACTATGCCCGAAATGCCACACATTATTTCATCCAGTGATTTAAGTTTCTATCAATCAACTTTTCTGTTGCTTTAATATCCTCAACGTAAAATTGGCTGAGTTTATTCCTTAGTTCTGCCGACATCGTTTTCTTTACCGATTTTTGAATATTGGCTTGGTATATTTTATTTAAAATGCGTTCGCGAATTTTCTTAGAAGGGATGAGGAGTCGAATTAAATTTTTCTCCCAATTTTTAGCCGATTTGAATTTTTGATGTAAGCCTAAAGAAGCAAAATCTTTCGCTTCATTTTGCGTTTCAGAATCTATGTTTTCCAATTCAGATACATGTAAAAATGAAAGCGTTTTATTGGTGACTTCAAGCGCATTCGATTTTAAATCGTCGAGTAAAACCAAAAGCACATTCTCTTTGCCAAAAACCTTTTGCCAGCGTTCTATATGTGCGCTAAACAAGCCGTTTTCTTTATAAAATAAACATTGTGCAAAGGTAGCCGAAGAAGGAATGTTTAAGTCCGATTTTCTGCCGTGTTCTAAAGTTAAAGCTTTCTCAAAATCGCCTTCGGTTTCGTAGCCATTGTAAATGGTTTCTCCGTGCAATGAGTAAATCATATCTACCGGATTGCGCAAACAAATAATGATTTTAGCATCGCCCACCAATGCTTTAATTTTGTGAGGAGCCGTTTGCGAATACAAATACCAAACAGAGGCTTCTCCCTTTGCTTTGTGCGCTGCGCCCGAGAAGTAGCTCTTGTATTTTTCTATATCGTTAAAATGATTTTTGAAATTTAAATCCTCACCAAAAAAATGCAATTCTTTGGGCGCAAAAAAAACATCGTGATGCTGTTCTAAATAATATTGCAGGGAGGTAGTGCCGCATTTTGGTGCGCCTATGATGAAGAAGTTGGGGAGAGGTGTTTTGTTCACTGCAATGATGATTGATAAAGGTATTGAGTAAAATTACTCAATATAATGAGTAAAATTATTTGTTGGGTAAAAAAATGACGACGAAAGATATTTAATAATGATACCTGCACTGAAGTATTATTATGTTTTGCTCGGCTACCTGATAAACCAATCTATTGGTGTCATAAATTCTTAGAAACCAGCAGCCGTTCAATTCAAATTTTAGAGGTTCAGGGTTTCCAATTCCTTGAGGGGGGTGTCGGTTTGTAACTGCCCAATTTTGTAAACGCTATGCGTCAGCTTAAAAAACGACAGTGCAAACTTGAAATTGACTGCAAATAAGTAACTCTGACAAATTAAAAAACGGAGAAAGCTGAAAACCAAATAACCGAAGTTTGTCAAACAGTGTACGATTTATAAGGGGCTAGAACAAGAAACGCACCATTAATTCGGCTATGCAATTGCTGGAGTAGGAAGTCACACGACTGATTGGTGCGCCATGAAGACCATGCAGATTTTCGCAAAGAGAAAGCGATTAATTCCTCAGAATAAATTAAATTTACCCCGTAACCAAAAAACACATTTATGTCGGAATTTATATACCAAAAGCCATTTCCTTTAAAAAAGGATTCAACGCAATATAAATTAATCAGCAAAGAACATGTGGCTATTATTCAAGTAGATGGAAGAGAAATCTTAAAAGTTTCGCCTGAAGCTTTAGAGTTAATTGCTCAAGAAGCTATGGTAGATATCTCATTCTTGCTAAGAACGGCGCATTTGGAAAAAGTAGCAAAAATTATCGAAGATCCAGAGGCTACAGATAACGACAGATTCGTTGCCTACACACTTTTACAAAATGCTAAAATCGCAGCCGATGGGCAGTTACCTTCTTGCCAAGATACGGGCACAGCAATAGTGATGGGTAAAAAAGGAGAGAATGTTTTTACTGGTGTGGATGACGAAATGTACTTATCGAAAGGGATTTACAACACCTTTAAACAGCGCAATCTTCGATTTTCGCAATTGGTGCCTTTAAGCATGTTTGAAGAAAAAAATACAGGAACCAACCTACCAGCTCAAATAGATTTGTATGCCGAACAAGGCAATGAATACAAGTTTTTGTTTTTGGCTAAAGGTGGAGGTTCTGCCAATAAAACTTACTTGTATCAGCAAACCAAAGCTTTGTTGAATGAAAAAAGTTTAGTGGAATTCATCACTGCGAAAATTAAAGATTTAGGTACATCTGCTTGTCCGCCTTACCACTTAGCCGTGGTGATTGGTGGTACATCTGCCGAAGCAAATTTGAAAGCTGTTAAACTGGCTAGTG
>CAMDPJ010000244.1 GCA_945903925.1 Chryseobacterium gleum | reverse complement strand
CGGGTTTGGTGTGCACCACAATTTTGTAAGTAGCCAAAGGATCTATTGAAATAGTATCTGGATTTCCTTTGTAGTTTAAGGCGTGTACTATGTTGTATTTTATTTCACCGGTTCGTTGGTCATAGAAAGTCATGTTTACATTGGTTTCTATGGGCTTTTGGTTAACATTTAAAAGGCTAACCTGACAAGTCGTTGTGCTCAAAGCCTCGGCAATAACGATAGATAATATTTGTTTGAAAGAATTCTTGTTGCTGGCGTCGTAATATTCACCCATGCAACGGAAATATTCTGAATAATCTTGGTCCATGCCCAATCCAATCACAAAAGGTTTTAATATTACTCCGTTTTGTTGCAAGGCTCTCGATACTGCGCAAGGGTCACCGTTACAAGCTTCAATACCATCGGTAATTAATATGATGATGTTTCTGCAGTTTTCGCAAGGAGGGAAGTCGGTTTCTGATGCTTCTAAAGATCTCGCTATTAAAGTAGTACCTGTTGGTCGCGTTGCCTTTATTACATGTTTTATTCTCTCAATATTGTCTTTTTCGAAAGGCACTTCTAGGTGCGTGTCTTCACAATCTTGAGCATCTTTACCAATAGGTTTTCTATTGCCGTAAACACGAAGTGCTACTTCAACATTTTCTAAGTTTTTTAAAGAATCTATTGCAGCAGAAAGCAAGCGTTGCGCAATGGCAATTTTTGTTTCGCCATCCATCAATCCCCACATACTTTGTGAGGCGTCGAAAATAAATAAGATGCGTGTTTTTACAACAGAATCTTTAGGCGCCGGTTTCTTTTGGGCGAAAGAAGTAAGAGAGACTAATAAGAGTAAAATTATTCCTGCGTACTTCTTCATGCGATTTTTTAATAATCACCCAAAGTCTCCGGATTTTGCGCCAGTGCCGATTTCAATTGCTCATCATTAGGTGCAACGCCATGCCATTTGTGAGTTCCCATCATGAAATCAACGCCGTTACCCATTTGGGTATTCATCATAATCATGATTGGAGAACCTTTTCCGGTTAAGCTTTTTGCTTTCGCTAGAGTTGCTACAACTTCTTCCATCTTGTTGCCATTCATCTCTAAAACAGTCCAGCCAAATGCTTCCCATTTTCCTTTTAAATCTCCTAATGAAAGAACTTCGTCTGTGCTTCCGTCGATTTGAGCTTTGTTTTGATCTATCGTTGCTATTATATTATCTACTTTTTTTGCTGCTGCGTACATGGCTGCTTCCCAAACCTGACCTTCTTGCTGCTCGCCATCGCCCATTAAACAGTAAACCAATGTGTTGTCTTTGTTGAGTTTTTTAGCTTGAGCTGCACCTAATGCAACAGATAAGCCTTGACCCAATGAACCAGAAGCAACTCTAATGCCAGGTAATCCTTCGTGAGGTGTTGGGTGTCCTTGTAATCTTGAATTTAAACTTCTAAATGTCGCCATCTCTGCTGCTGGAAAATAACCTGCTCTTGCTAAAACGCTGTAAAACACGGGAGATATATGTCCGTTCGATAAAAAGAACATGTCTTCATTAGTGCCATCCATGTTCCAGTTTGTAGCTTCGTGTTTCATTGCATTATTGTATAGTGCAACCAAATATTCGGTACAACCTAAAGAACCTCCGGGGTGTCCCGAGTTATTTTGGTGAACCATTCTTACTATATCACGACGAACTTGTGAAACGATTTTTTCTAATTGTTGGATGTCGGCCATTGTTGTAAATTTTTTACGAAAATAGTATTTAGAAAGCGAATAGCCAATAAGTAATCGGTATTTACTATTTTTGCCTCCTTAAATTTTTTATCATGGGATTAAAATGTGGAATTGTTGGTTTGCCAAACGTAGGAAAATCAACGCTTTTCAACTGTTTATCAAGTGCGAAAGCGCAGGCGGCTAACTTTCCGTTTTGTACTATCGAACCAAATATTGGAACTATTGTAGTGCCCGATGCTCGCTTAAATAAATTAGAAGAGTTGGTAAAACCAGAACGTGTGCAAGCTAACGTAATGGAGATTGTAGATATCGCCGGATTGGTGAAAGGTGCCAGCACAGGTGAAGGTTTAGGTAATATGTTCTTGGGTAACATTCGCGAGACCGATGCTATTTTGCATGTTATTCGTTGCTTCGACGACGACAATGTAATTCACGTAGATGGCTCTATCAATCCTATTCGCGATAAAGAAACCATCGATTTCGAATTACAATTGAAAGATTTAGATACTATAGATAAGCGTTTAGAGAAAGCAAGCAAGATGACCAAGCATGGCGATAAAGATGCTATTAAGTTGGTGGCTATTTTAGATCAAGTTAAACAAACATTGTTGCAAGGTAAATCGGCTCGTTCGGTGAAATTATCTGAAGAAGATGCTTTGGTGTTGGCCGAGTTGAATTTAATTACAGCTAAGCCTGTACTATATGTATGTAACGTGGATGAGAAAAGTTTGCCTAAAAATGGTAACGCTTATGTAGACGCTGTGAGAAAAGTGGCTGAAGAAGAAGGAGCAGAGGTGATGGTGATTTGCGCACAGTTGGAATCGGATATCGCCGAGTTGGAAAGCTACGAAGAGCGTCAAATGTTTTTGCAAGATGCTGGCTTAACAGAGCCGGGTGTAAATAAATTAATTGCAGCAGCTTATAAATTATTAAAGTTGAGTACTTATTTCACTGCGGGAGTAAAAGAGGTGAGAGCTTGGACTATCAAAGTAGGATTTAAAGCACCTCAAGCAGCAGGAGTAATTCACACCGATTTTGAAAAAGGGTTTATTCGTGCCGAGGTTATTAAGTATGAAGATTTCGTGAAATACGGTTCTGAGGCGGCTTGTAGAGATGCAGGTAAGTTATCTATAGAAGGAAAAGAGTATGAGGTGGGTGATGGAGATGTGATGCATTTTAGGTTTAATGTTTAAAAAACTTGGCAGAAAGAAAATTTATTATAAATTTGCCCTCCCGTTTGGGAATGTTCTTTAAATATCGGGGCGTAGCGTAGTCCGGTCATCGCGCATGGTTTGGGACCATGAGGTCGCAGGTTCGAATCCTGCCGCCCCGACACTTAAAAACAAAAAGCCTGTAAACGAAAGTTTGCAGGCTTTTTTTGTTTTTAAGTGCGGCACTTTTTGCAATTTAAAGGTTTGCAAGCTGCCTATATAAAAACGCAACCTTTGCATTCTACTCAGCAAACAATCGAAGAAGAGAAAGATGAATTTGTAATAGAATTAAAGGTTACCATCACCTATGAATTGATTGAAAAATTGTTGAGTTTTGGTGCTGGCGTAAAAGTATTGGCGCCTGCATCTTTACAAAAGATGATTGCCGATAAACATAGGGAAGCAGCTGATTTGTATTCTTCGCTTAAAAGTTAGTGAAGTCGCTAATGTTTTTAGTCAGCCTATCAAAAATATAGTACTGCAAAATGCACAATTCTTTATCGCTAGCTGTAATGCCAAATAAGCGGTCTACATCGTATTCGGTGTGTTGTCCGAGGTAGTTTACTTCACCAGGCAATGTTTTTCTTCTATAGCCTTTAATTACATTTTTGTTGTTCTTGTTGTCGATAACAGTGATCACAAAAAGAGGTGTAGTTTTTAAAAGAGAATCGCGTTTTGTGATGTTGTTTTTCG
>CAMDPJ010000243.1 GCA_945903925.1 Chryseobacterium gleum | reverse complement strand
TAGCCACCATTTGAGCACGTAAATCACGAACAACGCCATTGCGCAAAGGTGCCAAGAAAAACATGGCGAAATATCTAAACAAGTTTTTAAGTAAAAAGGCAATCACTATTACTACAACAAAAAGCACTAAAACTCTCGATTTACCATCTACAATATCGCCCGATTCTAAAATAAGTTTAGATAAATAAGACTGCAATTCAAATTCATAGTAATTGATAGATCCTACTTCATTAGTATTGGGCAATAAATATTTTTGAAAATCGGCTGTGGTATTGTTGGTAAAAAGCAATTGAAGCAATGGAACAAATAGAATAGTGGAAATTAAATTGAAGATAGAATACAAGACATTGGCTAGCACCGTTAACCACACATACTTTTGATAACCTTTTACAAATTGCAATACTCTAGCAAAATTCTTCATGAGCCAAATATAAGGCAAAACAATGTTCAATGTTTAATGTTTATAAGACTTTCGGCGGATTCAATGTTCAATGTTAGCTAACTTTAAACATTGAACCTTGAACTTTGAACTTTAAATCTTATTTTTAGGGCATGGATTCAAGAAGACAAAATAAAGTAGGCACCTTGCTTCAAGAAGAGCTGGCGCAATTATTTCAACGAGAAAGTAGAAATTTGTTTGCTGGTGCATTCATCACGGTAACACAAGTGCGAGTAGCTCCCGACCTATCTGTAGCACGCGTTTTTCTTAGCATCATGGGCAAAGACAAAGACAAGATAATGGCTAACGTGAAAGAGCAAAACAAAGAAATTCGCAAACGATTGGCAGAGATTATTCGCTTTCAATTGCGCAAAACACCAGAACTTATTTTTGTAATCGATGACTCTTTAGATTACGCCGAAACAATCAATAACCTTCTAAAAAAATAGTTCAACCTTGAACATTGAACTAAAGATAGCTTCCCGTTATTTCCTAGCCAAGAAATCCAAAAACATCATCAATTGGATTACTTGGATTTCTATATTGGTAGTATCTATTGTATCTGCTGCCATCATCATTATTCTATCTGCCTTAAATGGAATGAATGAAACGGTGATGAACATGTATTCTAACTTCGATCCCGATGTGAAAATAACGGTGGTAGAGGGGAAGAATTTCACTAGTAATGATTCTCTACGAAAATCAATCAAAGACCTTCCCAACGTTAAATACTATGTAGAATCAGTAGAAGAAACTGTTCTTTTGAAATACGACGACAATCAAGAAGTAGCAAAACTCAAAGGGGTTAGCGGCGATTTCAAAGAAATGACCCAGATTGAACAAATGATGAAGCACGAAGATCACGGCTATTTCATGTTGCAAGGCAATGGAGAGCAGTTTTCGGTTCTTTCTTATTTATTGGCACTTAAACTGGGTATCAACCCTAAAAACCCTTATGCTAGAATCAATATCTATATACCCACTTTCGATACCGAATCAACCGAAATTTATACCTCAATAGCTGTTACACCCAAAGGCACCTTTGAAATCAACGACGATTTTGGTAATTACATCATCATCAATAAAGATTACGCCAATGAACTATTGCAATGGGGCAATAAAATTAGCACAATAGAGATTGGTTTGGCCGACGACACCAAACTTGAGGAAACCAAAACCGCGCTGCAAAAATTAATGGGCGATAAATTTGAAGTGAAATCACGCTATGAACAAAACATGTTTCTTTTTAAAACTTTAGAAACCGAAAAATGGATTACGCTTTTCATTTTAGCGGTGATTACATTCTTGGCTATTTTCAATGTGATTGGCTCTTTATATATGTTAATCATCGATAAGAAAAAAGACATATTTATACTGCAAAGCATGGGCGCTACCTCTGCACAAATCAAAAGAATATTTTGGTTAGAGAGTTTTATTATTGGTGTTGTGGGTGCTGCTATCGGACTAATCATTGGACTCACTCTTTGCGCCCTTCAAGATCATTATGGATTTATTTCCTTAGGCGCCAATTTCGCCATTGATGCTTACCCGATTGATATTCAATCCATAGATGTGGCACTTACTTTTGTGTTGGTTTGTGGGGTTAATGCGCTAACATCGTTGATACCTATTTTGGCGATGAAGTAGGAGCGACCCTTGCGGTCGCCCAACACAATTAATGGGCGACCGCAAGGGTCGCCCCTACTTTCTCGCCATCGTTTTCACCACTTCCACCAACTTTATTTTCGCTTCATTTTCATTGGCTACGAATAGATAAAAACCTTTTCCCATCACAGAAAATTTCTCCATTACTTTCTTTCCCGATTTATTATTTCCAAAAGCCAATACAGATAATTTAATGTCTTTCTTCGCTTTCTTCTTCACCAACTTCTCTAGTTTATCCTGCGATTCATTGAGCCCGTCGAAACCACCATCAGTAGCCAAAATTATTTGATTCACACCGCCTTTAATAAAATGACTTTGCGCATAAACATAAGCTTCTTGCAATGCTCTAGTTCCAGCAGTATTTCCTTTGGCTTTTAAACTTTGAATAACGTTGATTATTTTTAGTTTTTCATTGCCCGATATAGGTTGCAATTGCACCAAAACCTTATCGGCATAAGTGATAATGGTAATCTTGTCTTCTGGGCGCATTAATTGTGTGAGCTCAATCATGCTTTTTTGCAACAAAGGCAATCTATCAGCACCAGCCATACTTCCCGACACATCTATTAAAAAAACAAAATGATTTTCTTTAAAATTAGCTGCGGTAAAAGTAGTTTTATCTATAATCGTGTATACAACAATAATTTCTTTCTTCTCTTCTGCAACTACCTCTTGGTGAGGTTCAGCCAATAAGGGAACAATCAATTTTCTTCTGTCGGGATTGAAATATTTAGTTAACTCTTTGCTGTTGTATCCTTCGTGTTCGGCGTAAACATAATACAAAGCAATGTTCGATTTAAGAGTGAGGATTCCGTTTGCATCTGTTTTATACTGCGAATAACTTTCGCCTTTCGACAATTCAACAAAAGAATTTGCCAATGGTTTTTTTGTGATAGAATCGATCACTAAAATCTCTAGGTCGAACTCGGTTCTTTTTTGCTGTGGCTTGGTGAAAGACGGACATTCTAAAGTTGCATAAGGATCGAAGCTCAAAACTTCACCTGTAAATTTTACAGGCACAGAATCAAAAGAAGCAGTATGATATAATGCGATTGATTGTTTAAATTTTCCTGCCTTCTTAGGCGCAAAAATAACTTCAATAAATCCGGTTTTACCAGGCTCAATTCCACCCAAAGGAAAACGAATTTCAAACTCCGACGAATAATGCTGCTTTAAAATAAATACTTTTTTCGAAGTAGTATTCGTCACTTGAATAGTATCAATTTTAGAAAGCCAGTTTTCTACTTTGCCGCAGTTAAATTCGGTGTTGCTGAAAACTAAGCCATTCTGATTCACTTGTGCATTTATACTGCAATAAAGAATAATAAATAAAAAGAAAACATACTTCATTAAAGAATAATTAATGCGCCTCTAGCCAATTTTTACCAGTACTCATTTCTACTTCTAAAGGCACTTGCGTGTGCACAGCGTTTTCCATTCCACGTTTCACAATGGGTTTTAACAATTCTACTTCATCAGCAGGAACGGTAAACACCAACTCATCATGCACTTGCAAAACCATTTTTGCTT
>CAMDPJ010000242.1 GCA_945903925.1 Chryseobacterium gleum | reverse complement strand
TGCTGGTTCCGAAACTGGTTTGGAGATTACACCTAGTGTGGGATTAAGTCGTAAACAAACTAAAGATGGGGTGGAAAATACATTGTCGGCAAAAGTAGGCCTTCCTTTCAGTACTCGCGAAGGTTTAAAGGGGATGACTCTTTCTGGTTCTAACACTGATAAGGATGCGGCTACGAAACAAAAAAAATCTGGAATAGATGGTAACGCTTTTTATGGTTTTGCAACACCAACCTATACTCCTTCTTTAGAGCATAATACATTTAACGTCAACGCATCTCTTGCATTAAATTTCTCTGCTCCAGGTGCTGCTACAGATGGTTTTCCTTTTGGCTTTAGTGGATATTATTCTGGTGAATTTTTAAAAGAAGTGGAAAGAGATATACCTGCTTTTGGTTATTTGTATTCGGGTTTGTCTCAATCTGATGATAAGTTGATGGACTTCAACAGAGAGAAGGACGGTGCTTTTAATAAGTTTACAACAAATTTAGCGCTTACCAATTTCACCTATGATGTATTTCAGGTAAGTGGACAAGGGGTAGGTGGTACGTATAGATTATACCGTGGCGATGTTGGTGCTGTGAGCGATGCAGTCTCAACAAACCAAGGAGTAGTGCCTGGCTTAGGTTTAGAGTTTGGAGCTTCAGCGGGAACAGCTAAAGTAGGTGTTGACGCATCTTTTTCTTATTCACAAACATATTCAGGTCCTTGGCAATCTATTTCAAATGGAATAAAAAAATTCAATAACGAAAGTTCTACATTACTCAACCACCCTCAAAATGAAATGGCATATTTCAAAAAAATGGGTGAAATGTCGGCAGAAAACTCTGCTTATTATTTGGGAAATATTCAAATGGGAAATAAAGTTGTTCGACATGGCCTTGCCTCAAGCAATTATGATATGGGGGATGGAGAATTGAATGGTAAGTACATTGATAAAGGACTAATAGATTATAGTATTCCAGGAGATAATCGAAGAGACACAAGGCGAGAGCGAACCACCCCGTTCACTACATTAACGGCTTCTGAGGCAACTACATCAAATATACTTCCTATTGAAAATCATGAATTGAATAATTTTAACTGGAATGTAAAAACAGGTAATTTAAGAAACTCTGATGCAAACAATTCAAACATTGGTTACACGAGTTATCCAATTGCTAGAAATGGTGGAGATAGAAAAGGGCACCACATCTCAGAAATACGTGTTACCGATAATTCAGGAGCAAGATATGTTTATGGTATTCCTGCCTACAACACTTACCAAGAAGATGTTACTTTTTCAGTGAGTAAGGGTAATGAAGACAACATGGTTTCAGGAATGATTGAATATGAAAAAGACGTAGACGATACAAAAAACAATAAAAAAGGATTAGATAATTATTACAATAAAGTAATTACTCCTGCTTACGCCCATTCTTATTTACTTACTACTGTTCTATCGGCAGATTATGTTGATAGAGACAATATACTCGGGCCTTCAGATGGCGATTTAGGTACCTATACCAAATTCAATTATGTAAGAGTAATTGAGAAATTTAAATGGCGAACTCCATTTTCTAAAGAAGGCGGCGAGGGTAGTTATTCTCAAGGAATGCTTGAATCTGGTGATGACGATAAAGCCAATTATGTTTATGGAGAAAAAGAAGTTTGGTACTTACACTCTATAGAAACAAGAACACATGTGGCTGAATTTCATTTAAAAGATAGAGAAGATGCTAGAGGTGTGGTAGATAGACATGGTGCTATTGGCGGACAAAAACAAAAGTATGTGGATAAGATTGTATTGTACTCAAAACCCGATAAACTAAATAGCAAGGCCGAGCCTATTAAAGTAGTTCATTTTGAATATGATTATTCCTTGTGTCCGCACGTAAATAACAATGCTGGTGACGCAGTAATGGTAGATAGAGATGGCAACGTTTCTAAAGAAACCAACATAAACGCAAAACAAGGAAAACTTACATTAAAGAAGGTTTGGTTCACTTACGGAAATTCTCAAAAAGGGGTGTTAAATCCTTACGTTTTTAACTATGCCGATCAAGATTTTGATGGTGTTGAAGATGCCGATTTAAATCCTGAATATAAAATTAAGAATTATGACCGATGGGGAAATTATAAAAAAGACAATGCTACACCTGCTCACCCCGAATTATCGAATGCTGAATTTCCATATACAAGCCAAGATAAAAATGAAGTGGATAGAAATTCTGCGGTATATGCATTAAGCTCAATTCAAACACCAACCGCTGGAAACCTAAGGGTGTATTATGAATCTGATGATTACGCCTATGTTCAAAATAAAAAAGCAATGCGAATGTTTCGGGTTTCGGGTTGTGCTGTAGATAATTCAGATACAGATGAAGGGAATAGTGAATTATACGATATACATGGTAAAAAACTTTACTTGGTTGTTGATTTAGCCGAAGGCTTTAAACCAAAAGTAAGCGCTAATGCAAATCCCGAATTTAGAGAAAAGTATTTGTCGGGAATTGAATTACTTTACTTTAAGTTTCACACACAAGTTCTAGCTCCTGATAATCGTAATGAATTTGTAAGCGGCTATGCCGGCATTGATAAAGGTGGCTCGGTACTTATGGCGCCCGATTTACAAGGATATTACCATAAAGCAAAGATATTGGTGACCGAATCTAATGCTGGTGGTTTGGCTGGACATGTAAATCCAATTACCAAAACAGGATGGATGTTTGCTCGAATGCACTTAAATCGTGAGATGATGAGAAGCGGCAATGCCGAAGATAACGGACTAGAACAATTCTTGCGCGCCATTCTAGCCCAAAGAGAGGGCATTACACGCCTGTTTACTGGTTTTTCGGGCAAAATGTGGCTCGAAGGCAATTCTAAAAAATTTACTGCCAATCGCTCATTTATTCGTTTAAACGAACCCGATAATTTTAAAATGGGAGGCGGTCATCGTGTTAAAGCTATTGTGATGGTAGACAACTGGGGCTTAATGAAATCTCAAAAAGAACTTGCGCAAAGTACTAATGCCAAACAAACTTCTTTTTACGGACAGAAATACGATTACACCTATACTCAAGAGGATGGTTCTTTAATTAGTGCAGGAGT
The DNA here is from genome assembly GCA_945903925.1 of Chryseobacterium gleum. Lineage (GTDB taxonomy): Bacteria > Bacteroidota > Bacteroidia > Flavobacteriales_C > JAHEZL01. Next base: position 567 of record CAMDPJ010000242.1, on the reverse strand, counting down.
GGCCGCTTATGAGCCATCTATGGGTGGCGATGAAAATCCGTTTCACCAGCCCGTACCACAAAAAGAAAAAATACCTCTTGCGCCCGATAAAGAGTTTTATGTAGAAACTCCTTTTGGAGAGTCGTTTTTTCCTGGTGCTTCAGTAGGGTATCGTAAGGTTGTTGTTACCCCAATTAAAGTGGTTGCCAATTCAATTGTAATAAATCAACTTACGGGTAATGGCACTGGCTTCGTAGAAAATGAATTCTATACAGCTCTCGACCACCCAACAATTGTTACACAAACATCCTTAGATCTAAAGAGACATAAGCCTAATGTTATAATGAAGTTTATGAAGTTCGATTCTCGCGACTTGGTTACTTGTACCCAAGGCTACTACATAGAATTAAATGATATGCATGGCAAACAAAGAGCCAATAGGGTTTATCCCGAAATATCAACTTCTGCTTTAGCGCAAGGCGTAAAACCTCAGGCAATTTCTGAAGTGGAATATTTCTATAAGAAAAATGCCGATGGAAGCTTAAGTAATAGGGTTGATTATGTTGATGAAAAGTTGGCCATTACGCG
>CAMDPJ010000241.1 GCA_945903925.1 Chryseobacterium gleum | reverse complement strand
CCCGCTACTTCTATAATATTCACTTGTTTTTTAATCTCTGATATTTCCATTGAAAAAATATTTTTGCTTTTTAATTTCACTACATATCTGTTGCAAACATAACAGATACATCTTTAACAAACAAAACTTTTCTGACTTTGATACGATTTATTTGTTTCGTATTATTGTAGAACATTACCTTTAACCATCTTTTTTACTACATATATGAAGTCAACAACATTCGGCAAAAGACTTACTGAAGTAAGAAAAGCCAAAAAACTTTCTCAGGATGAGCTTGCCAAAAAATTAGATGTGCACGGAGCCGTAATTGGCAGATACGAAAGAGATGAAGTAAAACCTTCTATTGAAACTGCCGCAGCTATTGCCGAAGCACTTGAAGTATCTCTAGATTATCTTGTGGGAAATTCTGATTTATTACTCGAGAAAAACGTTGTGCAACGAATTCAAAATATTCAAAAATTAAATAAGGAAGAAAAAGAACACGTATTCGCTCTTATGGATGCTTTTCTTAGAGATACCGTTACTAAAAGAGCTTATTCACGTTAAATAAAAACTTGACCCAGAACTATAACGCAAAAAATTATGCAACAACTCATTTTAAAAAAAGATATCGAGCAAAGTAAAATGGAAGCTTTGCTTAATTTCTTAAAGTCTTGGAATATTGACGCAGAACTTAAAACAAGCTCCATAACAACCAAAAAGAAAAGTAGTTTTTCACTGGCGGCAGGCATCTGGAAAGATTACAACATTGATGCTAATAAACTTCGTACTCAAGCTTGGAACAGAAACAAATGATACTCTGCGACACCAATATCTTTATAGAAATTTACAGAAATAATCTTGACGTTATCAAAACTGTAAAGGCAATAGGACAACACAATATCACTGTTTCCGATGTTACCTGTGCTGAGCTCCTCTACGGCGCTCGAAATAAAAAAGAACTACAAACCATACGAAAGGATTTGAACAAATTAACCGTGCTACACATTGAAACAAGCATTTCTACTATGGCTGTGGAATTGGTGGAAAAATACGCCATATCACACAAACTCTCTTTGCCCGATGCTCTCATTGCTGCTACGGCCATTACTCACAATATAGAACTCTACACGCTCAACATCAAAGATTTTAGATTCTTGAACAACGTGAGATTATTTGCAAGAAAATAAACTGCCTAAAAACAAAAGAACTCATTTAACCACTTTCTTAGGCCTGCCTCCTTTACCAAGACTAAAACTTCTGCCTGTAAGTTTCTCTATTCTCTTAATGAACTTTGAATCGCCCAAGGGCTTACCAACCTTCGTCTTCTTTCTAATATTATTTACCAACTCTTCATCTGCCTTCTCTCGCAAATATGCACGCCAATCTTCTATTTCTATATGCTCACTTACATCATCCAAACGCAGTTTTCCTTTACCTGTTAAATGCTCTTTCATGCTCGACCAAACATAGCCATCTATTCTATTTACTATACCTGCTCGCAATGGATTTAACTCCACATAACGCAGCGCTTCATACAAATGATCACTATCTAAGGCACTCGAAAAAAATCGCCCTTGCCACAAATGACCCACTACGCCGCGCTTCTTATTGAAATACTGACTGTAACGCATATGCGTAAACTTAAACAAGTCCGCCAAACCTCGTTCCGTACTCGGCTCTACTATAAAATGAACATGATTACTCATTAAACACCACGCATATACCTTTACTCCAAACTCGGCCTTGTACATCAAAAAAAACTCCAAATACTTCTCCCTATCTACATCCTCCTCAAAGATATTCATCCTGAAATTTCCCCGTTGCGTTACGTGATACGGTACGCCTACACATACTACTCGTGCTTCTCTTGGCATTGCTTTTTTTTTTACGAATATAACATAAAAACCACACGTCTGTCCCCTACACTTCTTTTAACTTGCTAACTTGCACAGATAATTCAGCAAATTCTGTTGCTCCAGCGAATGGTTGTAGAACATACATTGGTGCTGTGTAATTAGAAAAATAACATTGTGCAACAAACATTTTATTTACGTCTGTCCCCTAATTTGAATATTCGAACAGTTATTTGGAATTGTTGGTGGTAGCGTGCATCAAACTAAGGTAACACCTGAAAAACCAAATAAAGCCCCTAAAATCACAAGTAATATGGGAAACAAGACTAGTGCAAAATAAATCAAATTTATATACACTTTATAAGTTGCAGTGTCTACTTCAGCATTTGTAAAATAATCACAAATTAGTCTTGCTAGAAAGGCTGAGCTATACAATAAGGAAAAACCATATCCAATAAAAACAATTGCATGCAAAACAATACTTTCTGTATAGAATTCTTTACTTACTATTTTGATTATAACTATCAAAATACATAAACCATAAATTATTATAGGTGTCACTTTTTTCATTACATAAAAATTAAAAAACATTATTATCGAGCAAATAGATTAATTTATCTTGTTCTGTACGTTTCATGATAAGTGCCTGTTGCTTGCCCTTCGCTACCTTGTTCAAATTGTGCAGCATAAAAGACTTCTCCTTTCCAATAACCACGAACTGAACCAGGAACTACTGGATGCATCAATCCATCAGTACAACGAGTTCTTGTTTGATTTTCACCAAAATACTCATACTCTGCACCTTCTTCTGCTACCATTTCTTCTCCTTTTGGATTAATTATTTTTGATGGGGTAGCACTAGTATTATTACCCGCATTAGCCCCAGTATTAGAACTACCTCCATTACCACTTCCATTCCCTGTTCCGCCTACTGTATTATCTGATGTGTTTGTCTGTTCTTCTTTTAAAATAGCAGGGTTAACTTCTTCTACCTCTTCTTCATTTCCATCTTTCGCAACCTCTTTAAATGTTTTTTTTCCAAAACTTTTTTCAAACTTTAGCCATATTTCCTTTGCTGTTTTTGATTCTGAACGAAGAAAAGCAGCGCCTGACACGCTCAATGTTTTATTAAAAGCGGTAGAAATTCCTTTAAACACATCACCAGCGGCATTTCCAATGCCACCTAAGACTATGTCCCTCATTACATCAGGTGCTGCTTTGTTAACACCTGCTAACTTAAATTCTAGAACACTTCCTTCACCTGTGAAATTTATTTTTGCGTCGGTCACTCCTTTGAGTATGTTCCCAGCCCTAGTAACCAAAGGTGCAAAGGGAGCTCCAAAACCTGTTCCAATAATAGCTCCTTCTCCAGCTGAAATTAAGGCATCCCCTACATCAAGTTTGAAATCAGAGAAAATAGGTTTTCCTGCAATTAAATTAGCAGTGATTTGCCCCGCCGTTTGCCCCACAATGTCAGCCGTAAAGCCTACGATTGCTCCCCCTACTGCACCTACGAGAAACCAAAACTTACCATTTTTGTCTGTCCCACAAATCGGATTATTATCCATACTAGTATACGGACTTTGCCAAGGTTGAAAAACTGGGTCAACACTAAACCATCTTCCAAGTCGTGGGTCAAGCTGTCTAAATTCAGTGGTATAACTGTTTCCTTCGCCACTAACTTCATTATCCTTCTCTGAACCTTGGTAGCCGAATCGATATGAACCTGAGAAGCCACGGCCTGCCATCTCCATACCAAAGGGGTAATAATTCTCGCTGTTTTTCAAAGAACCTTGCGTAAAGATATAAAAGGTTTTGTAGAGACGCATTACAATGCGCCTTCTT
>CAMDPJ010000240.1 GCA_945903925.1 Chryseobacterium gleum | reverse complement strand
AAATAAGAATTTAAAACGGAGGGTTATTTCTTAAATTCGCGCCATGGCAACAAACGAAGACAAATTAAAAACGATTATTTCGCACGCTAAAGAATATGGTTTTGTATTCCCTTCAAGCGAAATTTACGATGGGCTGAGCGCTGTGTACGACTACGGCCAGCTTGGTTCTGAACTTAAATTCAACATTAAAGAATACTGGTGGAAAGCCATGGTTCAAATGCATGAAAATATTGTGGGTATTGACTCTGCAATTTTTATGCATCCAACTACTTGGAAGGCTTCGGGCCACGTTGATGCTTTCAACGACCCATTGATAGACAACAAAGATTCTAAAAAAAGATATCGTGCCGATGTATTGATTGAGGAATACATTGCCAATAAGTTGGAAGCTAAAATTGAAAAGGAAGTTAGCAAAGCAAAGGATCGTTTTGGCGATGCTTTCGATGAAAAACAATTTGTGGCTACCAATGCTCGGGTGTTGGAATACCAAAAGAAAATTGATGAAATCAATGCTCGCTTCAAGAAAGCATTGGAAGACTCAAACATGGATGAAATGAAACAAATCATTGTTGATTTGGAAATTGTTTGTCCGGTTAGCGGTTCTAAAAACTGGACTGAAGTGCGTCAGTTCAACCTTATGTTTGCTACTGAAATTGGTTCATTGGCAGAAGGAGCCAACAAAATATATTTGCGTCCAGAAACGGCACAAGGGATTTTCGTTAATTACCTCAACGTGCAAAAAACCGGAAGAATGAAAATTCCTTTTGGTATTGCGCAAATTGGTAAAGCTTTCAGAAATGAAATCGTAGCGCGTCAGTTCATCTTTAGAATGCGTGAGTTCGAACAAATGGAAATGCAGTTTTTTGTGAAACCAGGGGAACAAAAACAATGGTACGAATACTGGAAAACAGCGCGTATCAAATGGCACAGAGCTTTAGGATTCCCTGAAGATGATTACCGTTACCAAGACCATTTAAAAACCGCACATTATGCCGATGCGGCCGCCGACATTCAATTCAACTTCCCCATGGGCTTTAAAGAATTGGAAGGAATTCACTCTCGCACCAATTTCGATTTAACTGCACATCAAGAATTTTCTAAAAAGAAATTGCAATATTTCGATCCAGAAACCAACGAAAGCTATGTTCCTTATGTAGTTGAAACATCAGTTGGTTTAGATAGAATGTTCTTGTCGGTTCTTTCTTCATCGTTAAAAGAAGAAACATTAGAAGATGGCACAACAAGAGTTGTGTTAAGCTTACCACCCTTTTTAGCTCCATATAAAGTGGCCATTTTACCTTTGATGAGCAAAGATGGATTGCCTGAGAAAGCAAAAGAAATAATGAGCAAATTGAAATTATCTTTCAGTTGCCACTATGATGAAAAACCCAACATTGGTATTCGTTACAGAAGACAAGATGCTTATGGCACACCGTATTGCATCACTGTTGACCCAGAAACTTTGATAGATAACATGGTAACTATTCGTGATAGAGACACTATGAAGCAAGAGCGTGTACCAATCGATCAATTGGAAAGAATCATTAGAGAGAAAGTTGATATTAGCAGCGCGCTGAGTAAATTATAATGGAAGACGAACGCGGACCCAATAGCGATCATAAGCAAAACAACTTGAGTTTTTTAGAGCACCTAGAGGTGATTCGAAAGATTTTGGTTCGTTCTATTGCAGTCATTTGCGTTTTTACGGTTGTAGCTTTTGTTTATTCAGAGGCAATTTTCGACAAGATTATTTTAGCACCTACGCAGGTGAAAACATTTCCTACCTATGCTTGGATGTGTCAAGCTTCACACTGGCTGGGCCCTGTAGCGCCATGGTTGGGCGTTGACCCGCAATCGGGTTGTATAGATTCATTTCCTTTTCAACTCACCACCAACACCATGGGTGGCGATTTCATGGCGGTAATGTTGGTAGCCTTTATTTTTGGTTGTATCGCATCGGCTCCCTACTTATTTTGGCAAATTTGGAAATTTATTAAGCCGGCATTGCATCAAAAAGAAGCAAAAAAAGCGAAGGGCTTTGTATTTTGGACTTCCATTCTTTTTCTCCTAGGCGTTGGTTTTGGGTATTATATTATTAGTCCGCTATCCATAAGTTTCTTAGGAACCTTCTCTGCCCACAAAGACATCGTTAAACTGCCATCACTAAACTCTTACATGGGCGTTTTAGCTTCTACTACGCTAGCTACAGGCTTAGCCTTTGAGCTTCCAATTGTAATTTACTTGTTGTCGAGTATTGGTTTAATCACCCCACAATTTCTAAGAAAATTTAGAAAACATTCTATCGTTATTATTTTAATCATCGCGGCCATCATTACTCCACCCGATGTGTTTAGTCAGATTGTAGTAAGCATACCTCTTTACTTATTGTATGAAATTAGTATCTTCCTATCGGCGATGATTCAAAAAAGAAAAGAAAAAGAAGCGTAAACCATGATATTATCTACTAAAAGTCTAGTTAAAACTTACAAAGGAAGAACCGTTGTGAACGATGTTTCTGTGGAAGTAAAACAAGGAGAAATTGTAGGTTTATTGGGTCCGAACGGCGCAGGTAAAACCACTTCTTTCTACATGATAGTTGGCTTTATTCGTCCCGATGCAGGGAATGTATTTTTAGATGATTTAAATATCACCAAACTGCCCATGTACAAAAGAGCCAAGATGGGTATTGGTTATTTGCCTCAAGAAATATCTGTCTTTAGAAAAATGACGGTGGAAGACAATCTAAAAGCAATTTTAGAAATGACCAAGCTCACCAAAAAAGAACAACAGTTTAAGTTAGAAACTTTGTTAGATGAATTTGGTTTGCAGAAAGTAAGAAAGAACAAAGGAGAGGTTTTATCGGGTGGCGAAAAACGAAGAACAGAAATCGCAAGATGTTTAACCGTTGAGCCTAAATTCATCTTGTTGGATGAACCATTTGCAGGCGTTGATCCTATTGCAGTGGAAGACATTCAAAACATTGTAAATGGCCTAAAAGACAAGAATATTGGTATTTTAATTACCGACCATAACGTGCAAGAAACCTTGCACATTACCGATAGAGCGTACTTACTGTTTGAAGGTAAAATATTAAAGACAGGTACAGCAGAAGAATTGGCTGCTGATGAGCAGGTGCGTAAAGTGTATCTCGGACAAAATTTCGTGTTGAGAGGAAGATAGACGCAATTTCTTCATGGCGCCAGTCTATAGACTGGTGACGTTCCTACTCCGACAATTGCATTGTCTATTTTAGGCAAGTGCAGCCTGCGCGACCAACTTTTCTCCCGCAGATTCCACAGATTTTCGCAGATTTTCTTTCATTTTTTTTATCTTCGATTAAATGCAAAACGCACAACAAAATATTTTTTCATTTGTCCTTTTCTTCATCGCGAAAAAAGGATGTGATAGTTCTTTGATAAAATAGTAATATACCTACCCTCCGCATTATCATGAATTTGGTATGGAGATGGCAGGCCGCGGCTTCTCAGGTTCATATCGATTCGGATACCAAGGTTCAGAGAAGGATAATGAGGTGAGTGGCGAAGGAAATAGCTACACTACTGAATTTAGACAGCTAGACCCACGATTGGGAAGATGGTTTAGTGTTGACCCTGTTTTCCAACCTTGGCAGAGTCCGTATACAAGCATGGATAATAACCCGATACAGTATACTGATGTAACTGGACAATATATA
>CAMDPJ010000239.1 GCA_945903925.1 Chryseobacterium gleum | reverse complement strand
TCCATACTTCTTAAAACTGGCATCTTCAATTCGCAAACCTTCATATCGTTTTAAAAAACCTCTTACTTCTTGTTTCAGTGTTCCATTGCCTACTCCATGAATAATCACCACGCGATGCATTCCTGTTGAAAATGCAGTGCGCATGATTTGTTCGGTATGCTTCAATTGTATTTGTACTATTTGAGCGTTGGATAATGAACGATAATTATTGGTGAGTTTTTCTATATGCAAATCGATTTCTATTTCTACATCATCTCTTCTGTGCGAATGCGGTCGAGAAATATTTTTTTGATTTTGTTCTTTCATGAACAACATATCAGAAAAATCATCTTCTTGCACCAAAGGTTTGGGATTTGGAATTTCTTTAGGCTTCACCTCTTTCTTCTGTTCTTCGGTAAGTTTATGCACCAATTGTTCGGGCATTACAGGAAACTCAAATCCATCGCTGGTGAGCACCACCACCATTCCGCGCGAAGAAATAGATTGCACCACGCCTTCCATCTTTTCGTTGAGAAATAACACACTATCTCCTTTTTTAAACTTCACTGCTTTAAAATAAGTCCTATTTTTACCAAAAAAAGCAAAAAATGTCGGAACATAAAAACCCATGGACCATTATCTCTCAAAAAGAAGTGCATTCTACACCTTGGATTAAGATAAATCAATTCGATGTTTTGAATCCGGCAGGAACACCAGCACAATACAGCACCGTTAACTTTCAAAATTTAGCTATCGGTATTTTACCTTTAGATGAAGAATACAATACTTGGTTAGTTGGTCAGTGGAGATTCCCCGTTGGTGCCTACAGCTGGGAAATACCCGAAGGTGGTGGTAAAAAAGATGTTCCTCCTTTAGAATCTGCAAAACGAGAACTATCAGAAGAAACAGGAATTGAAGCCAAAAAATGGACTAAGATTCAAGAATTTCACATGAGTAATTGCGTGAGTGATGAGTGCGCCATTTTATATATCGCTCAGGATTTAACTTTTCATGAATCTCACCCCGATGAAGACGAACAATTGGCAGTGCAAAAATTACCTTTTACTAAAGTGTACGAAATGGTTTTAAACGGAGAGATTGCAGATAGCATGACCATCATAGCCGTTCACAAAGCAAAGTACTTAATAGATAAAGGAGAAATATAATTTGTAGCCGACTTAAAAAAGTGAAAACATTTTTTCATTTCGAAATTAAAAATGATATCTTGCAAAAGTCAAAATCCCTCATTATGAAGCAAATATTTACTGCATTACTTATTATCACTCTAACATATAGCGCAAATGCAGGAAAAAGCATAGAAAATGGATTAATTATAGGTACAGCCTCTCAGGTGCACCAATCGATACACAACAATCCCAATCAACTAAATATCAATGGAGTAGTTTTAAAAACAAAAATTCTTACCCTAAACAGCACCTCTGTTTCAGGAAGCATCGAAGGCTATGAGGAATCTCAGTTTAGTATCAATACAAACATCTACAATGAAGTAAAGGGTTTTGTGCTGCTCTCAAAAGAAAACGATATCGCCTATAAATATATCACCAATCAAAACAATGATGTAGAGTTAAAAAAAGTATCGGTACATGAAATTCTTTGTGTAAACTATGTAAACGATCAAAACAATACTTTAAAAAACAGTAAACAAAAAGTAAATCAAACATCGGTACTTGGTGGCGGATCAGTGCCCATTTACAATAGTTTATCTTCTTCAAACAAAATTCTTTTTTTAGATTTCGATGGCTATGAACTACCTGCTGGAAGTGGATGGAACAGCGGAACTGCTATGACTGCAAGCTCTTCTGGCTATAGCGACGACGAAATTTTTCAAACGTGGAGTATCATCGCTGAAGATTATTCGGCATTTAATGTTAATGTAACTACCGACTCTACTTTATATGACAATGCTCCACTTAACAAAAAAATAAGAATGGTATTTACCAATACTTCTTCTTGGTATCCAAATGCAGGTGGAGTGGCTTATGTTGATGTGTTTGATTATGCAGATGCAGGATATAAAACAGGATGGGTATTTGTGGATAGAATGTATGGTGCTCATAATGCTGGTGAAGCTGGTGCGCATGAAGCCGGACATACCTTTGGATTAAATCACGATGGAACCGTTGCTCATGACGCTGTGCAAGCAGATGGCTATTATAGTGGTCATTCCGTTTGGGCTCCTATCATGGGTTCGGCTTATGGTCAGGAGATTTCTCAGTTTAGCAAAGGAGAATATTCTTATGCCGACAACACAACTCAAGATGACTTAGCTATTATTGCTTCGGTAGTTGGATACAAAAGTGATGATCATGGTGATACTTACCTAGCGGCTACAAATTTAAGTCTGACTTTAAACAACACTACAGGAACGATTGACAGCATTGAAAATATTGGATTAATTCACAATAGAACCGACCTCGATTTTTATCATTTCAACACCAATGGTGGTGTATTTGATTTAACAATCGCTCCTACCTCAACCATAAAAACGAATTTAGATATTGAGGTGAAAATTTATGACGGTAATAACACGCTTTTCGCAACACTCAATACGAGTCACGATGCCAACACAATAAACGGAGTAAACTACAATGCGAATTTAACAGCTGGTGAATACTACTTCTCTGTTGATGGCGCTGGCACGGGAGACGCTACAACAGGATGGAATGACTATTCGTCTATCGGACAGTTTTATATTTCAGGAACGATTGACAATACTAGTTTCATTACCAGCAGCGGCACTGCACTTAATACTAAAAACAAAATCAATGTTTATCCAAATCCTTTAGACAACAGCAACTATATCGATATAAACAAAACTGTAAATAGCATTAAGTTATTTGATACAAGCGGTAAATTAATTACACACGACAATAATTGCAACAGAATACAAGTAGAAAACTTATCGAATGGGGTTTACTTCTTACAAGTTACTTCAGCAGATGAAACAACTTCGATTAAAATCATTAAATAGCGAATACAACTGCTACAAAGAGAATCGACTGTTTTCGAAAGAAGACAGTCGTTTTTAATTAGGATCCACATCTACAATCACCCTACATTTCTTAAAAGGCTCCGTAGTGTTAAACACATCCATTTTATGTTGAATAACTTCTTTCACTTTGGCGATGGGTAAAGTGCGCGGAATTTTCACTAAAATCTCTTTGATATATTCTCCACGAATACGCGAAACAGCGGGAAATTCTGGTCCGAAAACATCCATATCAATCAATGCGGCACGAAGATGATCGGCCAAAAAGTTAGCTGAAGCATTGAGCAATTCAGCACTTGGATGTTTTACAGTTAAGGTGATAAATCGGACAAAAGGAGGATAATGCAAATTGCGGCGTTGCAAAATTTCCGCATGATACAAAGCCTCGTAATTGCTATCTATCACATATTGAATAACATTATGATTTGGATTGTAAGTTTGAATCACCACCTTTCCTCGTTTGCTCTTTCTACCAGCTCTGCCGCTCACTTGCGACATCAACTGATAGGCTCTTTCGTGTGCACGAAAATCGGGAAAATTCAACATTTGATCGGCATTTAAAACACCCACCAATGCTACGTTATCGAAATCGAGTCCTTTAGAAATCATTTGAGTTCCCACCAAAATATCGATGTTGTGGTCTTCAAAATCGGCAATAATTTGTTGGTATGAATTTTTGGTACGCGTAGTATCCCAATCCATTCTACCAATCTTCGCT
>CAMDPJ010000238.1 GCA_945903925.1 Chryseobacterium gleum | reverse complement strand
CCCGAACTCAATTTAAACAAGTTTTAGGAATTGGCTTCGCACACAAGTTTTAGCATAAAAAACAAGAGGTTAAAATTTTAACCTCTTGTTTTTTATGCTAAAACTTGTGTGCGAAGCCAATTCCTAAAACTTGTTTAAATTGAGTTCGGGGTCCAAATTGATCAAAATTACCACTAGCATCGGTATGTGTACCTATCTTAATATCATCATCGTAAATTAACGAAGCGGTAATACTTGCCGATATATATTTGTTCACCTTAAAAGTGATGATACTTTCCCAGTTCACATCAATGTTTTTCGGATTGTGCAGATAGTTAGAGAACAAATCTACTTTGGTTTTTAAGTTTACATTTTTCACGATATCTTTTTGAAATGAGAACTTAACATAGCCCCCAAACTCAGAACGAATATTTTGTCCTGTTTCTACCCCAAAAGCGCCTGTATTAGCCAACACCTGATCCATCACAATGGTTGTTTTCATCGTTAAAGGTGCCAGAAAAAGAGAATAGGTGCTACCAAATTTTTTATCGATACCGATGGCGCCAATCAAATAAGCTGGCGATAGCAAACGAGAAATAATATCGCTGCTTCCTGCGCGGGCATAACCATCGGTAAACTGTGTTTTAAAATTCACTAATCCCGAATAATACCAGCCTTTACCCGCCAATCTGCCTACTTTAGAATCGAAATCTAATTTATCATCTGTTTTAACAAAGCCTTCACCGCTTCTTACCATAAAACCATAACCAGTAGTTAGGTTGTTTTCCCAGGTAAAAGTTTTCTTTTTGTAAGCCAAACGCAAAGAACTCAAAGCATTTAAAGCATAAGAATTGTTACCCCCAGCAACCCAGTTTACAAAGGCCGATTGCGCAAAACTTATATTGGTGTTGCCGCTAAATTTCCAACCGTCAACGGTATCTGTGTTAACTGTTTTCAGTAATTTTTCTTTGTCGGCATCTATTTGCTGAGCCCTAACAGCAGTGAAGCTTAACAGCATTGATAGTAAAGCGATAGTAAGTTTATTCATACAGTTGTTTAATTGTTTGCGTGAATATCATTATTTTTACGCATCTTTTAAAATATGAGCATAGAAACTTTAATACAAAATCTTCTCTCGAAAAACGAAGGAATAGTATTAAAAGCAATCGATGAATGTCGAATAAAAGGCAACGAAAAGGTTTTGCCTACACTTTTAGATTTATTGATTAGCAACAAAAATCAAGAAATTGCGGAGGCGATAAAATCAATTTTATTTGAATTGAAATCATCTAAAGCAGGTGACATCATCATTCAATATTTAGAAATCGAAAAATCGAAAAATCACAGAGAAGTATTGGTTTCTGCATTGTGGCAATCGGGCATTGCTTGCGAAGAACATTTGACTCTTTTAATCAAATTAGCCTGCGAAGAAAACTACCTCACTGCTTTAGAAGTACTTACTGTTGTCGAAAACTTAGAAGGCGCTTTGAATGAAGAAGAAGTGATGGAATGTTTGTACACTGTGCAAGAGGCTATCACCGAAGAAAGTGATGAAGAGAAGAATAAATTGTTGCAGAGTTTGGTGTTGGTGTTGGAGGGGATTAGGTAAAACCACGCGCAATGTAACTTTTAGCACCTTCATTTTGTTGTAGTTATGAAGGAATTCAGTAAGTTTATTTAATGTACTTTTTTAGAAAACATAGTCTATTTCTAATTAGCTTTATTTTGCTAATAAATAGTGCGTTTTCTAATTCCAATTCTGTTCCAAAAAACTCAAACGCAAGATTTATTGAAAACAAAGGTCAGTGGCCTAAAGAGGTTTTGTTTGGGTGTAAAATGAATATGGGAATAGTTTTTATAGAAAAAAATGCGCTCACCTTTAACGTACAAGATTCGAAAATTTTAAATGAAGTGTACGAAAATATTCACCATGGAAAATTAAATCCTAACCAGATTTTAAAGGGACATTCCTTTAAGATAAAATTTACAAATAGCACCTGTGTTTTGGCTAGAGGATTGCAAAAATACAGCGATGTGGAAAATTACTACCTTGGCAACAACCCTGCTCTTTGGGCCAGCAATGTTAGTATTTTCGCAGAAGTGATACTACAAAACATTTATCCAAATATCGATTTAAAGATTTACGAAAAAAACGGACACCTCAAATACGACTTCATTGTAAAACCAGCAGGCAACAGCAAAAACATTCAATGGAAATTTGAAGGTATTGCCGACATATCCATTGTAAACAATAAAATAACCCTCAACAGCAGCATTGGCAATATCATTTTACAAGAGCCTCTTAGCTATCAAAAAAACGAAAAAATAGAAGCTAAGTATTATGAAAACGAAGGAAAAACTTACTCTATTCAAATAGGAAAATACAACAATCAACAAGAATTAATCATAGACCCAGAACTTCAGTTTTCCTCCTTCTCGGGCTCTACCGCCGATAACTTTGGATATACCGCAACCTACGATGCCAATGGCTGTTTATATGGCGCAGGAATAGCCTATGCCGCAGGATACCCCGCAACCGTTGGGGCTTACTCAAGTGTGTTTGGAGGGGGTGATTTCGACGTATCAATCACCAAATTTTCTTCAAACGGAAAATCACTTATCTACTCTACCTATTTGGGCGGTAACAATGTTGAATCTCCGCACAGCATCGTTGTAGATAAAAATGGAGAATTGATTGTTTTTGGTAGCACTGGCTCCTCAAACTTCCCTTGCTCGGCAAATGCTTTCGACAACACTTTTAATGGCGGTACTTCAGCATCTGTTCCTGGAATTAATTATTCTAACGGATCAGATATTTTTGTTACTCGCTTCAGCAACTCTGGCTCTGCAATTATTGGCTCAACCTATCTGGGCGGAGATAAGAATGACGGCCTCAATGACGAGAAAAGAACATCGGGATTGGCCCACAACTATGCCGATATGTTTAGAGGAGAAGTAATTGTTGATGCAGCTGGAAGTATTTTTGTTGCAACCACAACATCTTCTGGTAATTTTCCCATTGTTGGAGGCTTTCAAAACACCCTAACTGGAGGCGCTCATGATGCCATAGTAATGAAACTCAACAGTGCTTTAAATAGCATTGTATGGAGTTCTTACTTAGGAGGCAGTAATGATGATGCTGCGTATTCAATTCAATTCGACGATAACTTCGATATTTATGTTGCAGGCGGCACAAATAGCAATAATTTCCCCACAACAGCGGGTGTTATTAATACTTCGCGTATTGGCAGTGTTGATGGATTTATTGCACACATTAGCTCTAACGGAAGTGGCATTGTAGCTTCTTCTTATATTGGAACAAGTGCCTATGACCAAAACTATTTTGTGCAACTCGACAAAAACAATAATATCTATGTGTACGGACAAACAGCTGGCAACTACCCTATCTTTCCTGCAGGAGGAGTTTACTCGGTGGCAAATAGCGGACAGTACATTCACAAGCTGAGCAACAATTTAAGTTCCACCATTTTCTCTACTTCCTTTGGTGCAGGAAGCGGAAAAGTAGAATTGGTTCCTTCTGCATTTTTAGTGAACGATTGTAATGATATTTACATTTCTGGTTGGGGAGGTTCTACCAATTATTTTTACCCCAGCGCAGTTAACAATGGAACCGAAAATTTCCCCGTTACCAATGATGCTTTTCAAGTCAGCACCGATGGAAGTGATTTTTATTTGGCTGTTTTTTCTGAAGATGCCATAAACCTTAAATACGCCACTTTTTT
>CAMDPJ010000237.1 GCA_945903925.1 Chryseobacterium gleum | reverse complement strand
ATGTCGTATTTAAAACGCAAACTACCATGACTTTCATAAGCGGTATCGGACAAAAGAATGTTGTTGTAATAAAATTTCACATTGTGATCAGGATTCCTATCCCCATCATCGTTCAATCCCGTTATCGTAGCTTCAACAGAGGCTGTTCCGCCAAGTGGGTAGTAATAATTACTGGCTATAGAGTCAATCAAAGAATCATTTTTATAAATGGTTCCACCTATCCATCCTTCACCATTGGTATATTTAGGATAGTAGTTCTCACCATTAACAAGACCACCACTGTATTGACTATGGTAGTGTTTGTAGTCGGTGTACTTAAAAAACTTTGACGATGTATAGCCATTGAAATTCAAATCGGTATCGATGTTATAGCGTTTGGTTGAGTTAGAACTACCAACAGAAATAAAATAATAAATGGTGTCGTTGTAAAGGCTATAGTAAGGGTTTGGGTTGTGTGTAGAATCTTCATACATCTGCTGATCGAAATAACTATCATTTCTTTCGGCATACACTAAAATGAAATCCTCAGGATCGATGACACTATCTTCAACACCTTCAAAATGAATGTACTGTTCTTCACCTCTACCGAATACTTTAACTTTTTGTGGATTCGCGCTAATAAGATTGGCGCTGGCTAAAGCCGAGTAAGTAATTTTGTAAACACCACTGGCCGTTACTGGAAATTTATAGTAGGCTTTGCTATAATCAATCCACTTATTGGTGCCCGATTGAGCCCAAACATTTGCCGAGAAAACTAGAAAGATATAAAGTATTTTTTTTATCATTTTATTAATTTTTATTGATGCCAATTCTCAATGAAAACACGTTGGTATATATCGCCGAACTTGCTCCGCCTACATTGGTGAGGGCATAATCTATAGCGATTTTTTTTACTTTGATGCCCACGCCTATATTTGGTTGCATAGTAGTTACACGTGCGCCATCAGAATTAGTTTCTTTTTGTATGTTGCCAACACCTCCTCGAAGAAAAAGCATGTTTTTGTAATGTAGCTGAAGACCAAGGTGAGGGTCGATACTGGTAAAATTAGATGAAACCACCGTATTTCTTTTACCATCGAAAGTGAAGTCTAAATTGATTTCGGGATAAATACCAAAATCTTTTTTGATGGTGAACTGATGACCTGCAGCCAATATAAATCTAGGCAGAGCCACTTCAATACTATTGGTAGGCATGGCATTTCCCGTTTCGGCAAAAACATCTTTAAATTGATCAAGATTAAAGCTCCATGCACTGAACGTAGTGCTGATGTCTCTTGCCATTGCCCCAAAATACCAATTGCCTTTTTTATATTGAGCGCTGGCATCTATACCAAAACCCCAAGCGTGAGCAAAATCGCCCACCTTACGGTAAATCACTTTCGCATTGCCACCTATACTTAAACCCTCTACAGCGCCAATTTTTCTGCCATAAGAAAAGATAAAAGCATTGTCGGCAGCAGAGAAAGAAGTGATTTTATCATAGTTGATATTTCCATTGGCATCAATTAATTCAGAGGTATTGGGGATGTTGTCTACACCAAAGCGCAAGAAAGTAATTGATCCTGCCGACTCGTCGTTGATTTTAAAGCCGATTCCACCATATTCATATTGAGCAATGCTGGCGAAATAAGAAGCGTGCATTAAACCCACTTCTAATCTGTTTTCTAAACGGGTTAATCCAGCCGGATTCCAGTAGCCTGAGCTAACATCATTAACCAAAGCCACATTCGAATTCGACATGCCTAAAGCAGCAGCACCAACGCCAATATTTAAAAATTCGTTACTGTATTTTCTAATAGTTTGAGCTTGTATTTCATTTTGTGAAAGCACAACGCAAAGAGCCAACAAGTATGAGAAATATTTTTGCATGAAATTATTTAAAGCGACTAACGCAGCTAAAGTAAAGATATTTTATTTAATTTGTTCGCTGAAAGAACGCCAATGAAAAACTTGTTCAATTTACCGAATGTATTAACACTATGCAATTTAATTTGTGGGTGCTTGGCGATTTTTCTCGTTTTTGATTTGCGATTTTTTGCTGCGTTGGGGCTGATGTTATTAGCGGCAGTATTTGATTTCTTCGATGGTTTTGCAGCTCGATTATTAAAAATAACCTCACCCATTGGAAAGCAGTTAGATTCGTTAGCAGACGTTGTTACATTTGGAGTGCTGCCAGGAATGATTGTTTTTCATTATCTTAAATTTAACTCATTTAACTATAGTGTTATAGCTTTATTAATTCCGGTTTTCTCTGCACTTCGCCTTGCCAAATTCAATGTCGACGAGAGACAGAACTCAGGTTTTATAGGTCTTCCAACTCCAGCGAACGCATTGTTTTTCGCTTCCTTAGTTTTATTAGATGTGCCATACTTAAAAGAAATTGTTCTTATTTGCATCCCCCTCTTCTGCTATTTCATGATAGCCGAAATCCCACTCTTCGCCCTTAAATTTAAAAACTTCTCCTTTAAAGGAAATGAAATAAAATACATCTTCTTATTGCTTTGTTTAGCTTTTATACTATTTCTTCAAGTTAAAGCAATGCCATTTATAATACTACTTTACTTGCTGCTAAGTGCTGTGAATACTAAACTTAGTAAAGTTTAAATCCCAGTCTATTATCAAGCGCATTAATTTGTTCGTTGGACGGCTAAAAAATCACTTTTGTCGAAATATTTTCTTGTTTTGCAAAAGCTACGACTCTGTTCATCTATGAAAAATCACCTTAATCGGAGAATGAAGGGTCTTCTGCCAAGGTTTGAAAACTGGGTCAACACTAAACCATCTTCCTAATCGAACATCAAGCTGTCTAAATTCAGTAGTGTAACTATTTCCTTCGCCACTAACCTCATTATCCTTCTCTGAACCTTGATATCCGAATCTGTAAGGGTCTGCACAACTTTTTTCTCACAGCAAAATGGTATGCTTGCAACATTGTGGAATCGCAGTATTTTCAATAGTTTCAATGAACTTCTAATTCGGTTTTAAAGATAAAAAACGAGGTTTAATTTTCCTAAAGTTTTAGCAACAAAAAAGCCCGAAACATTTCTGCTTCGAGCTTCACAATTTTTCTTGACTTTAATAATGATACCTACATTGAAGTATTACTATGTTTTGGTCGGAAACCTGATAAACTAATCTGTTTGCATCATCAATTCTCCGTGACCAGCAACCACTGAATTCAAACTTTAAAGGTTCAGGTTTACCGATTCCTTGAAAAGGGTCTCGATTGATGTCCTTTATTAATTCATTGATTCTCTTTACGGTCTTTTTATCTTGACCTTGCCAATACAAGTAATCTTCCCATGCGTGGGGTGTCCAACTGATATTCTTTTTCATTCAATCAATTTCTTTTTCAACAATTCCCCACTCTTAGCTTGGGCAATCGATTCACGTAATCTATCAGCATTCTTAGAACTCGATAAAAGGTGAGCTGTCTCCAAAATTGAATTATATTCATCCAAAGAGATAACCACTACTCCTTTATTTTTTCTAGCAATGATAATAGTTTCATGCTCATCAATTACTTCATCGACATAGGTTTTGATGTCTTTTCTAAAATCAGATATTGTTGTTGTTTGCAAACCCATAACTATTAACTTTTATAGTCCTTATTTTGATGCTCTACACCTAAAGCATATACCCTACACTTAAGGTATGAGGTAAAGATATATATAATTTTTATTCCGTACAACATTTTGTACAATATTTTGTAATAGGTCATCTTAAGGGATGAAA
>CAMDPJ010000236.1 GCA_945903925.1 Chryseobacterium gleum | reverse complement strand
TTTAAACTCAAAACTTGTTCTTCGTTGATTAAACCTTCTGCATACGCGTCTTTCAATACTTTGTCTAATTCTGATGCGTAGTTGAGTTTGGCTAGTAGGGTGTGAATGATGTTTCCATATTCTTTCGGACTCACACCGTCCCAAATCGTTGGGGCTTGCTTGCTAATTTGAACTTTCTCTCGCCAGTTAGAATGATGATTTACTTTTGGATGATAGCTTTCTGATGTATGGTTGTTTTCTGCTGTTTTAATTCCTTTTACTCCGTGCTCGTAAACAATAGATTCTCCTTCAAAAATAAGTGATAGTAAGTCTTCAATGTTACCTAATTTATCTCCTTTTTTCTTAACTGTAAAAATATACATTTCGTTTTTAGGCCGCGTAAAAGCTACGTATAGCAGATTCACAATATCTAATAAAATTCTGTTTCTTTCTTCTTCGTATTCCGCAGATAAATCGGTTTCCTCTAAACTTTGTTTTAAGCTGATATAGGCCGTTGGCAGCTCTTCGTTTTTGTTGTCAATCCAAATGTGATCTCGCTTGGAATTATAGATGGGTTGTGAAGGAAAGGGCAAAATAACAATAGGATATTCTAATCCTTTGGCTTTGTGAATAGAACTTAATTTTACCGCATTTTCATCTTCACTTACTTGCACAGAAAACTTCTCGTGACTCTCATTCCACCATTCTAAAAACCTACCTAAATCGGGTCCGTTTTGCACGCCAAAACTACTCACCATATCGAAAAACTGAATGAGGTAATTGTTGGCGATAGGAATATGCAGTTTCAAAGCCCACAACTGCAACAATTCATATAAGGAGATGTGCGATAAATCGTGAATAGAAACTCCTTTTTCTTGTAATGTTTGCAAAAGAAATTCGGGATGCAAACTGTATTTTTCTAGCTCTTCATGAAAGTCGATGCCCAAACTTCCGATGTTGTGTAAGCCACGAATTACTTTGATGAGCGCCGCTTTATTTTGATTTTGAAAAGAAAGTTGCAACAAAGAAATCAATAAATCTACATGCGGATTTTTATACAACAACAAACTCTCTGATGACACCACCGGAATACCCATGCTCATCAATTCATCGGCAATATTGCTGGCAATGCTGTTCTTGCGTGTTAAAATGGCTATGTCGCTGTATTTGTATCCTCTTTGCAAACAATCGGCAATTACGCCTTGAATATGTTGCATCACTTCTGTGTGAAAATCATCGTTCTTCGGCGCTAAGATTTGCTCGGCATGAACAAATCCGCCTTCCTTAGCAAAAGAGTCTTTTTGAAAATAATCTTTGTAATACTCCTTTAAATGAACTGGAAGAATGCCTTGCACTTTCTCGAAGAAACTATTGTTAAACTGAATGATGTTTTTGGTAGAGCGAAAGTTCTCGCTTAAGAGCTTTTCCTCAAAATTACGATTGATAGAATCAACGCGCTCCTGAATTAAAGGATTGTCGTAATGTAGCGTAGGATCGCCCATTTTGGCGAATTGTTCTACGTCGCCACCTCTAAAACGATAAATGGCTTGTTTGGCATCTCCTACCAGTAAATTCTGGTGTCTCGATGCCAAAGAATTGTCGATTAAAGGCAATATATTTTGCCATTGTAGTATAGAAGTGTCTTGGAACTCATCTATTAAATAATGCTGAAATCTTTCGCCAATTCTTTCATAAACGAAAGGAATAGGTTCTGATAAAACAATATCGAGAATTCTTTTGTTGAACTCTGAAATGTGCACGAAATTTCTTTCGTTACGCAAGTCATCAATGATTTTTTCAATTTCGTTGAGAAGCGCCAAAGCAAAGAGGTTTTTGCTAATGAGTACATTCAATTCATATGCGCCATTTTCTTTGTCGCAGAGCTCAACGCTTTGATTGATAATTGCAGTAAGCTCAGTTTTTATCGAATCTATTTTTTGTTGTTCATCTTTGCTGGTTGATTTTTTATACCAGTTTTCTGCTTGCACATTTTTTACGCCTCCCGAGTTTCTGAAATCGCTAAATTCATTGCGACTCAATTTTTTTAAGGCTCCAAAAATTCCTTTGCTACCGTTTGCAAATTCCTCACCAGTTAAGCCCACAGAACCAATTTTCTTCAAGGCATCTTTACCCAGCTTTACTTGTTTTTTTTCGTAGCTTTTTATGCTTTCGGTGAGCAATTTATTTTGCTCGATAAAGTGGGCGAGGGTAAAGGTTTTTAATTTTTGAATATGTCGGTAGCCCTGTTCTTTCAATAGTTGTGGCGCAATTTCCTTCAAAAGTGTTTCTATATTCCACGATTCTTCTTCTTCGGTTTGATGCTTTGAATATTTAATTAGTGCATTGGTGAGTTCTTCGTTTTCGCCCACTTTCATCAACAGTTGATCAACAGCATTCGATACCAATGTTTTGTCGTCTAATTCTATCTCGAAGTTGATAGGTAATTTTAAATCGTGCGCAAAAGCACGAACTACCTTTAACATGAACTTATCGATGGTGGTGATATTGAAATCGCCATAGTTGTGCAATACAGCGGTAACAATTTCGCGCGATTTTTCACGAATGTATTCTTCT
Organism: Chryseobacterium gleum; assembly: GCA_945903925.1. GTDB lineage: Bacteria > Bacteroidota > Bacteroidia > Flavobacteriales_C > JAHEZL01. Next base: position 1,191 of record CAMDPJ010000236.1, on the reverse strand, counting down.
CCTTTGATCAATTCTTTTTTGAGAATATCCATCATGGTTTTCTCTCCGCCTTCTAATAATTTCTCTCCGGCAAAAGAATGCAGCGTATGCAAAACCCTTTCTTTCATTTCGTTGGCCGCCTTGTTTGTAAAGGTGATGGCGAGGATGTGTTTGAAAGAAAAGACGCTGTCTTTTTGTAATAAGATAGCCAAGTATTCTTTCACCAAAGTGAAGGTTTTACCCGAGCCGGCAGAGGATCGGTAGACTAAGAATTTTTTGCTTTTTTCGTTCACCTTACCAAAGTACAAAAAAATATTTTTTAAAAAGGCAGGCAACCGATTTAATATATTGGAGTCTCATAAACGTAAATAATCGTGTTAGTTCTTTTATTAAATCCAGCTAAACCCCTGCTATCCTGTCCTTTCCTCTCTTCCTCCCTGGTCTTTTAAATAGCAGGGGTTTTATTTATCTTTGATCAGTGTTCAAAAAAATCATTATTATATTTGTTTTTGTTTTAATCTCTGCGTTTTGCGTTTGGAATTGCAGCGTTATTGTATATGGCATCAGGCAGGGTGTTGGACAATTGCGCATTGTAAACAATGCCAGGCCAATTGCCGAGGTGATGACCGATTCTACTTTTCCCGATTCGCTAAAGCCTAAATTGTTGCTTATTCAAGAAATTAGAAAGTTTGCGGTTGATTCTTTGGGTATCAAAGAAAGTGATAATTATACAGAAGTGTATGATCAAAAAGGAAAGCCGGCAATGTACATTGTTACCGCCAGCGCTCCTTATCAAATGAAGCCTTACGAATGGCATTTTCCTTTCTTGGGAAAATTTACTTATAAAGGATATTTTAGTGAAGAAAGAGCGCAAAAAGAAGAAGAAAGATTGAAAGAAGAGGGATTAGATACTGAATTGGGAACGGCTAAAGCGTGGTCTACACTAGGTTGGTTTAAAGACCCCATCTTATCGGAAATATTAAAAGATGAGCCTGGTAAAATAGCGCGTTTAATCATCCATGAGTTAACGCATGGCACTTTGTACATTAAAGATAGCGTTGAGTACAACGAGAACTTAGCCACCTTTGTAGGCGACCAAGGCGCGGTGTTGTTTTTGAAATACAAGTATGGGATGGAATCTAAAGAGATGAGTGATTATATCGGACATAGAGGCGATATCGAAAAATATTCCAATCATGTATTGAAGGGCTT
>CAMDPJ010000235.1 GCA_945903925.1 Chryseobacterium gleum | reverse complement strand
AATTTTCGGATGTTTATGAAGCACTTAATTTACTCCTTGGTGAAAAAGAGAAAGAAGTTGATTGGAAAAACAGAAAGAAAATTGGGTATAAATAAAGGGTAACACATTTTGTGATATCCTTGCAATTCATTTTTAGCGAAAAAATTCTACGCAGCAATAGCCTTCCTTTTACTTACATAATAAACAAAAACCCCAGCGGTGATAAACATAATCAAACTATATACTGCTGCTGGTATCGCCATTGTAGTATTGTTTAGCATTAAAGGACTGCTTGCAATGGCAATGGCCAAAGTTCCATTTTGAATACTTGTTTCTATGCTAATCGTTACTTGTTGTTTAACAGGTAAATGGAAAATTTTAGGTAAATAATATCCTATTGTCATTCCGGCCAAATTAAGTAAAAGTGCAGCCGGACCAGCAATCATAATATATTCAGCAATATTTGCCCTTTCTTTGTGCACAGCCACTACAATAACCAACACGAGAAATATTGCGGATAATATTTTTACCGGTTTTTGTGCCCGCTCTGCAAATTTTTCCGATCTCGCTTTTACAAACATGCCCAGAAAAGCCGGAACAATCATAATAACTAATATTTTAATAATAGAGTCTATTACATTCAATTGCGCTTGCGCACTATCAGGGATGTACTGCTGAATGGCTATATTGACCATGATAGGAATCGTAAAAACTTTAATTGTACTTGAAATTACAGTCAAGGAAATACATAAAGCGGTATCTCCATTTCCTAAATGGGTTAGAAGATTGGATGTTGGACCGCCGGGACACATAGCCAAAATAATCAATCCTATTGCCAGCTCAGGACTGTCGTGTAAAAGAAGTGCGGCAATAGAAAAACCTAAAATTGGCAAAAGCACCAATTGTGTTAAGGAACCTATAAAAATTGCTTTAGGAGATACCAATATGCGCCTGAAATCATTCAGTGTTAGAGACAGTCCCAATCCGAACATAATGATAAACAAGGCTATCGGAAGACCTACTGTAGCAAAAACATTTGATACCATAATGAAGGGTTTGAGTTATTCGTCGAATATACATTAATTTAAACATGATATTTCAAAAACGTTTCAGGGACGGGCAAAAAAAATGGTCCGCCTCGTTTATAAAAATTGAGTGATAAGGCGCTGCTATGCTGCGTGGGATATTAATTGCTGGGCGAAACGGAAACAAAAGTTGATTGGGGAAACGGAAAGAACTTGGATAGAAATAAACGGAATAACAAATCGAGATACCCACAACCTTTAAACTACATTTCCAATCAACTAATCCTCTTGCCAAGCAAAAAACGAATCTAAATCTCGCCGCTCTTTGCTTGTAGGTTTTCCTTTGCCGTTGTTTCTATATTGCGCTTGGGCTTGCTGATACAATTTACTTTTCTCTATTTCTTCTGCTGATGTAACATCAACCAAATAATCGCTCACCAATTTAGCACCAACTCGATGCTCTATCAGCGCTTTGATTTTGTACTCGAACAATGCCGAATTTTTTGAAATAGAAATAAAATCACCCACCTTAACTTCTTTAGAAGCCTTAACACTTAAAGTATTAAGTTTAATTTTCGCCTTCGCAACCAACTCCGACGCCTGAGAGCGCGTTTTAGCCAAACGCACACACCAAATATATTTATCTATTCTAAGAGACATCGCGCCAAACTTTTCTATCAACAACCAACACAGCCTGCATTATTTTGCTCTCATTTTATTGCCTCTCGCTTCATGTGTAACTTCAGCTAAACCTAATTTCGCCATCAACGGCGGAACATAAATACCAAAGCGACCGCGAAGTCCTTTCTTTAAACCGTACCAACCTCCAACAGGATTTTTCTCTGAGCGACCCCAAGCTTCCACGGTTCCTTCTTTGGCCAGTTTTTGCTCATCGGCGCTTCCTAACTCCATCCAATCACCATGTTTCTTAAGCATAGAATGCAAATCTTTCAGGCATTGAAAATCGCACAGCAAAGTAGTTTTTCCAACTACGCATACTATAACTTCCTTACCATCCTTCAAATCTTTGTACATGTCGTAATCAGATGTTTGAGGAGGTGTCTTCAATTTCCACGGATTATCTTTTGTTCCTTCAGTGGACATATTAAAATGAATTTAGCTTTCGAATAAAGCTAAATGAAAAAAAACGAACAAAAAAATTCATCTTATGATTTGAAAAAAGGATTTAAAATGCCCCATAGTGCTTGCACTTTACATTGAAATTGAGCTCTTTTAGCTTTGCAATCTCTATATCTATCATTAGTTAATATTTTAAAATAATATCAATTAAATCAATTATCAATTCGAAAACACTTAAATTTAAAACGAGTATTAACAGTCTAGGAAAAACACTAAGCGTTGAAACTAGCGAATACGATGCTGAAAAAAAATGAAGCTGTATAAAAAAGCAGGATTTAAAATAGAAATAGCAAAAAATAATTAAAAAATAAAAATCATGAAATCATTACTTAATATCTTAATCAGCGCTCCTGTATTGTTATTTACATTGGCTTGCAATGGATCGATGAAAAACAGCAAGACGCTCAGTGTTAAAATAAGTGGTAATTGCGAAATGTGTGAACAAACCATTGAAACTGCCGCCAATGTAAAAGATGAAGTTTCTTTAGATTGGAACAAAGACAATAAAATGGCTTTTGTGTCATACGACAGCACGAAAACAAATAAAGATGAGATTTTAAAACGCGTTGCACTTGCCGGATACGACAACGAAAAATTCTTGGCGCCAGATGACGCCTATCAAAAATTAGCTGCCTGCTGTAAATACGAAAGAAGCACAAAAAAAGAAGCACAAGAGGCTGGCGACGTTCAAAAAAACAACATTGAAACAAAACAAGATTCTGTAAAACAAGCAGTAGAAGTAAATCAATTGATACTTGTTTCCACATCTTATTTTGATTTAAAAAATGCCTTGATTAAAGCAAATGCAAGTACCGTAGCCGAAAAAGCAATGAGCTTATCTCAGGTTCTTTCTGCGGTTAAAATGGATAAGCTGCAAGATGCGCAACATATCGTTTGGATGAAGGTTTACAAAAACCTAGTTGCTCAATCGGAAAGCATTGCCAAATCAAACAACGTTCAAGCGCAAAGAGCACAATTCATCACCTTATCAGAAAACATGTACAAGTTAATAAAAGTGGCACAACTAGAGACTGAGGTATACTACCAAAACTGTCCGATGTACAACGATGGCAAAGGTGCAAATTGGCTGAGTTTAGAAAACAGTGTGAAAAACCCATATTACGGTTCTCAAATGCTTACGTGTGGCAAAACAATAGAAACTATTAAATAAGATTTCTCCAAATGAATATCTTTAAAATTACGATCGTAACAATTCTACTTTTCTTAAGCAATGTAACACTTGCTCAAAAAAAAGTACGTTATGATTTATTTGTAAGAGATACTATTGTAAACTATGCTGGTAAAGAAAAGCATGCTTATGCGGTGAACGGACAAATACCAATGCCCGAACTTCATTTTACCGAAGGGGATACCGCTGAAATTTATGTGCACAACGAATTGAATACAGAAACTTCTATTCATTGGCACGGATTGATATTACCCAACAAACAAGATGGTGTGCCTTACTTAACTACAGCGCCTATTAAAGCACAGAGCACACATTTATACTACTTCCCTATTGTACAAAATGGCACCTATTGGTATCACTCCCACACAAAGCTACAAGAACAAATAGGCATGTATGGCGCTTTCATCATTCACAAAA
>CAMDPJ010000234.1 GCA_945903925.1 Chryseobacterium gleum | reverse complement strand
CAGTCGTCGTTTGCGCAATTCACATGCGTATCACAAGAAGTACCACATTGATGGCAATGTGCAATTACATCATCTGTAATTCTTTCGCCCACACGTTCATCAAACACGAAGTTTTTACCAATAAATTTAGAAGGTAATCCCTCTGCTTTTATTTGTCGAACATAGTCGATAATGCCGCCGTGCAACTGATTTACATCCTGAAATCCGTGATGTTTAAAGTAAGCACTTGCCTTTTCGCATCGCACACCTCCGGTGCAATACATCAATATTTTCTTGTCTTTTTTGTCTTTTAGTTCTTCTAAAACGATAGGTAATTCTTCACGAAATGTATCGGCATCGGGCGTGATAGCTCCTGCAAATTTTCCTACTTCACTTTCGTAATGGTTGCGCATGTCAACAATGATCGTGTTTTCATCTTCCATCGCTTCGTTGAATTCTTTAGCCGTAAGGTGATTTCCAACATTAGTAACATCAAAGCTATCGTCGGGCAAACCATCGGCAACAATTTTCGCACGCACCTTAATCGTTAATTTATAGAACGACTTTCCGTCGTCTTCTACAGCTATTTTGAAAGGCACTTCATTGAATCGCACATCAGCATAAAGCTCTTGCTTAAAAGCATCAAAATTCTCTTCAGGCACGCTCATTTGCGCATTGATGCCTTCGTGTGCAACATAGATTCTACCTAGGATATTTAACTTCTGCCATTTAGCGAAAAGTTCATCGCGCAATTCTTGCGGATTTTCAATGATAACGTAGCGGTAAAACGAAACGGTAGTGCGCTTTATAGTTTCTTCCTGAATTCGTTTTTTAAGCTCCTTTTTGTTAACTCTGTTTTGCAGTAACATAGTTTCGGGGATTTAAAAATTAAACGACGAAGATAGGTAATTTTTAAAACACTACTTTTGTACATGATTTTTTCAGTTTCAAGTTCGTTGTCGTATAATGTAATCACTACAACAACTTTCTTTTTCAATATAATGGCTTCAAAATCTAATTCTCAAAGAATTGTAGAAGAGTCTGTGGTGTTGACGCCTGCTATTGCTTTTGAAGAGTTTACTACCGATAATTCAAACGCGCGCTTCATCAAATTGGAAGTACAAAAAGGAACATCATTTACCATTAGCTATAAAGCCAAAGTGGAAGTTCAATTCAATAGAATTATAGAAGAAGATTTATTATCGACTATTCCTTTTATGCAAATGGATCATGAAGTGCTGCAGTATATTGCTCCAAGTCGGCATTGTGAATCAGATAAATTAATGGAATTTGCTCTGCATAAATTTGGAACTCTTCCCAATGCTTATTCTAAAGCTTTGGCCATTGAAGATTGGATTTTCAATAATGTTAAATACAGCACTGGTTCAACAAATTCTAGTGCATCGGCTACCGACACTGTGATGCGTGGTGTTGGCGCTTGTAAAGATGCCGCTCATTTAGGAATTGCGCTTTGCAGAGCTTTAGATATTCCTGCGCGCTATTTCAGCTCCTACGCTTGCCATTTAACTCCGCCCGATATTCACGCTTGCTTTGAAGCTTATATCAACGGGCACTGGATTATTTTCGATCCTACGAAATTGGCTCCCTTGAATGGATTGGTAAATATCTCCAATGGTAAAGATGCCTCTGAAGCGCCTATTGCATCATATTATGGTGAAATTTATTGCACTAAAATGGATGTGCAGTGTACTGCTTTATCGGATGAATTTGTGCCATTTAAATGGGAGAATAGAAGGGGAGAGGCGATTTCTTATTAATAGATTGCTCTGCATCTGTTTGCAGCTTGTTCTTGGTTTTCAAATTAGAACATGGAAGGTTAAGAAGGATTGATAAATAGAATCGATGACATTTTATTTTTATCCATCCTTTTGTCGTTTACATTAGCACTTAATAAAATAATTCCACTATGAGACAAGGATTTACTTTTAAACCATATTCTGCTCCAAATCAGAGTCCTTTTGATAAGCTTTTTGATATTTTTAAAGAGTTGATCACGCACACTTCTGGAGATTTTGACGAGGCAATCGATTGGCTAAAAGCCTTGGATGAGGAATACAAATTAACCAATGAAAAATACACTATCGACGATTTTATTGAGGATTTAAAAAAGAAGGGGTATATACGTGATAAAGTTGAAAACGACAGTGCTGGCGGACAAGTTATCACTGCAAAAACGGAACGAGCAATTCGTCAGGCAGCTTTAGAGCAAATTTTTGGAAAACTAAAACGAAGCAATATTGGCAATCACAATTCGAAATTAAGCGGAAAGGGAGACGAAAACACTGGTGAATTTAGAAGCTTTAATTTTGGCGATTCTTTAGACAATATTTCCATGACTGAAACATTGCGAAATGCACAAATTAATAACGGGGCAGGGGAGTTTAAATTAACTGAAAACGATTTAGTAGTAGAAGATAGTTTTTTTAAAGCGCAAATGAGTACAGTGCTGATGATTGATATTAGTCACTCCATGATTTTGTATGGCGAGGACAGAATCACTCCTGCTAAAAAAGTGGCCATGGCTTTAAACGAATTGATCACTACTCGTTATCCAAAAGATACTTTAGATATTTTGGTTTTTGGAAATGACGCATGGACCATCAAAGCAAAAGAATTGCCCTATTTGCAAGTAGGACCTTATCATACCAATACAGTTGCAGGTTTGAATTTGGCCATGGATATTTTGCGCAGAAAACGCAATACCAACAAACAAATTTTTATGATTACCGATGGTAAACCAAGTTGCGTTCGCGAGCCCAATGGTGAATATTATATGAATAGCAATGGCTTGGATTCCTACGTGGTGGATAAATGCTATACAGCAGCAAGTCAGGCTAGAAAATTACACATACCAATTACAACTTTTATGATTGCTCAAGACCCTTATTTAAAGCAGTTTGTAGAGCGATTTACTGAAGCGAATCAAGGGAAAGCATTTTATACAGGGTTGAAAGGTTTGGGACAAATGATTTTTGAAGATTACCAAACCAACAGAAAGAAACAAATTAAAGGTTAATAGACATTTAAAAAAAAACGAGATGACTGATATTTCAAAAGTTACTACCCTAGGTGCGCTAAAAAAAATGGCTTACAAAAGCTCCACCATCAAAGAAGAATTAAGAAACAATCTTATTGCTAATATTAAAAACAAGGTGAATGTTTTTGAAGGAATTCACGGGTATGCAAACACAGTAATTCCAGAGTTGGAACGTGCGATTTTGTCTAAACACAACATCAATTTATTGGGCTTAAGGGGTCAAGCCAAAACAAGATTGGCTCGTATGATGGTGAATTTGTTAGACGAATACATTCCTGTTGTAGCAGGTTCAGAAGTAAACGACGATCCATTGTCGCCTCTATCTAGATATGCTAAAGATTTGATAGCAGAAATGGGGGATAAAACACCTATCTCTTGGTTACATCGTTCTGAGCGTTTTGCCGAAAAATTGGCAACGCCAGATGTTACGATCGCCGATATTATTGGTGATGTTGATCCTATCAAAGCGGCCAATTTAAAGTTGAGTTATGCCGATGAAAGAGTGATTCACTTTGGAATGATTCCCCGCGCCAATCGCTGCATTTTTGTGATCAATGAATTGCCCGATTTACAGGCGAGAATTCAAGTTGCCTTGTTTAATATTTTGCAAGAAGGGGATATTCAAATTCGCGGTTTTAAACTTCGTTTTCCTTTGGATATGCAATTTGTATTTACGGCCAATCCCGAGGATTATACCAATCGTGGAAGTATTGTAACACCTT
>CAMDPJ010000233.1 GCA_945903925.1 Chryseobacterium gleum | reverse complement strand
AAACTCCATAGAAAATCTATTTAAACTATCTGAATTTGTTAAGAAGGAACAATTTGTTACCAACGAAATAACATTAAGCAGAATTAATTTAGTTTTAATTGAACTCACGCTAATAACAGAAGATTACATTGGAACAATCAATCAGCTCGATATATACTATGAACAATTTAAGAAATACAAAAAGTCGAATCAATTTATAGAAGCTAAAATACTTGAAGCTATTGCAATATTTCTTCTAAGAAAGTTTGATATTTTTATTGATAAAATCGATAAGCTAATTAAGCTAGTTAAAGTTCATAACATGTTATTAAATGGCGATTTACAAGTAATGCTTCAATTTTTACATGCACTTTGTAGCAGCACATTTATAGATAAATATGAGATTTTAGATAAAATAAAATATCGCCAAACCTTCAAACTACTCATGTACAAAATAATTGATAAACTTCCAATGGATGAAATAAGAGAAAAATACTTCCCTGCAACTGACGCAAATTATTATGCTGAAAATGATACTTATCTTCGAAAAATTGAAAATCTCATGACGAAAACTTTTTAGAAAAAAAGCTATACTTTTCAAAAAACCCTCTTGTAAATACTATCGTAGAAAGCGCATAAAAAAGTCATGTTATTTCGTTTGACTTCCCGTCTCCACCTCATTACTTTTATTGCCCGACCTATCTACCACATACACCTCCCATTTGTAGGGATAAACAGTAAAAATATTAAAGATGGGTGCTGGCTTAATAATTTGAGTAATGGTGCCCTCAATACCTTTGTTATTTCCATCATGCGCTAGTTTTGGCAGGTAAATACTTCTGTCGAATTGAGGCAAATACACAAAGCCAGTGCCCTGATCTTCGTAGTATTTTAAGAACATCGACATTGAATTACTGTCTGCAGAGCCCAAATCGCCATCACCATCAGTGAAAGAAAAAGTGATGTAAGCAGAATCGGCCATGCCTTGATGCGAAAACACCTTATAATCAAGCATTTTAATTGCGGGCACCTTGGCGTATTCCTTTTTCTTCATGCAAGCCACCGCAAAAAGAAGAATCACAAAAAGTACTGCTATATTTGAATATCTATTGAACATGCTTTCAAAACTTGAAAATACACTATTTTCTATTCAAACAGACGAAGATTTTTTTTCGTGTTGCCTCGAACTGTTTCAATATCAGAGAAAAAATAATGAAGTGTACAAGAGTTTTATTGACCATTTGCCCTCTTTCAAAGAAGAAAATATTAAATCGATAAAAGACTTCCCTTTCTTGCCCATTCAGTTTTTTAAAACGCAAGAGGTTGTTTCAACTTTATCTGAAAATTATACTGTTTTTCAAAGCAGTGGCACTACTTCTGAAAATGCCAGCAAGCATTTTGTAAGTGAAATAAATTTGTATGAGAAAAGCTTCTTGAAAGGCTTTCAAGATTTTTATGGAAATATTGAAGGCACTTGTATCATCGGACTCCTTCCTTCTTACATAGAAAGAAAAAATTCTTCGCTAATTTACATGGTGCAAAAACTTATTGCATTATCGAAACATTCAAAGAGCGGCTTCTATCTTCATCCCGAAAAAGAATTAGTGAATTACCTGCACGAAAGCAACGACAAAAAAATACTTTTCGGCGTGACTTTCGCCCTCTTAGATTTTGCCCAACAAAATGTTAGTTTACAAAACACCACTATTATTGAAACTGGCGGAATGAAAGGAAGATGTGAAGAATTAACACGTATGGCTTTGCACGAAAAACTACAACAATCTTTCAAATGTGACATTCATTCTGAATACGGAATGACAGAGCTTTTGTCGCAGGCTTACAATAAAAACGGACTCACCTTTACCGCTCCCAAATGGATGCGAATTTTAGTGCGCGATGCCAATGATCCTTTTGATATTAGAACGCAAGGCAAAGGCGCTATAAACATCATTGACTTGGCCAACATACATTCCTGTGCTTTTATTGCAACAGATGATATCGGACAAGTGCATGCCGACAAAACTTTTGAAATTAGTGGCCGATTGGACAACAGTGATTTGAGAGGATGTAATTTGTTGGTGGTTTAATAGCATATATTATTTCACAATAAATGCTTCAATGGTTTTGGCATAATTCTCAAAACCCCATGTGCTTTGCAATGTGCCATGATCGGCACCCAACACAGAATGTACTTCTTTGTAAACTCCTTTGTAATTCTTGGCTACCAAATCGGCATTCGTTTCTGGTTTTAAAAATTTATCGTCTTTGCTAGAAAGCAATAAAAATGGCTGTTGTACCGACTTTATTTCTTGAGCCACATCTACTTTAACATTCACAAAAAAAGAAGAAGGCATGGCCAAGCGCGATGCATCTTGCACCATTACCTCAGCAGAAGCAAACGGGTTTTCTACAATTAATTTCGATGGAACTAATGTGCTTCGAGGATGAGCCACTAATTTTGTAGCTGGGGCTGATCCTAATGAAAAACCATATATAATCAAACGCTCGCTGCTAACGCCCTTTCCTTTCAACCATTCTAAGGCAGCAGTAGCATCTTCATACAAGCCTTCTTCTGTAGGGTCACCATCTGATAAGCCAAAACCACGGTAATCTATCATCATCACACCAAAACGATTTTTACTACCCACATTGGCCAACAACTTTGCTCGGGGCCAATAAAAATCCATATGATCACGATTGCCATGCAAATACAAAATCACAGTATCTTGATTAATAGTGCCCATGTTGCCAATGTACAAGCCCTTAATAGTATATTTTGTATCGCTCACCGTATCGTTAGAAATCAAACTTAATTCATTCATAAAAATTGGTGGAATCTTATACGACTCAGGCAAATAAAAATCTACCGCACCAGAATAATCATCCCACTTGTAAGCATCAATTTTAGCATTGTTGTACAAGTTCGAATCTAGTCTTAAACATGAATGCAAAGACAGAATCATCAACGATAAATAAATTACTTTTTTCATTTTGTTGCAGCTATAATTCTACTTACGGTGAAATAAACACCAATTGCTCCTTTATTTGAAATAGGATTTTTATACTCCACCACGGTGTTGTTGTTGGTAGCACCCAAGCCCATGTATTTCATTTCCAAATTGTATTTCCAATGTTCGCCGCCCAGGTTAAGGCCCAATTGAGGAAGTATAAACAAATTGGTTGGTTGTGAAACGCCATCGTATCTTTTGGTAGACAATTCTACCCAATTACTTACACCTATATACATATACATGGCCGACTCTCCTTTGCCTTTACAATCGCAATGCTGATGGGGCTCACCTTTAAAATGCCAATATAAATTAGCATCGAGTTGAGGATATACTTTGTAATTCCATTCCCATTTATCGAGCATGAAATTGATGTTGGGTGAAATGGTTAAACCCATTTTTCTATGGCTCCAATATTTCAACTGATGTGTTAAACCTAGCTCGGTTTGAATAACGCCATACACCAATGAAGTTACATGTAATCCGCCATAAACCGTTGTGTTTTTCTTTAAACCGTAAGCATAAGTTAAACTAGAAAAAGGAACTGGAATGGTCATTCCCGAATATGAAATTAATGGTCCGCCCAAATTAAAACTCACCGCCTTATCTTTTCTATTTAAAGGCACCACATAATGACTGGGAGAGCATGAAAACAACAGCAACAAAGCACTTGCTAAGAGTAAAACCTTTTTCATCGCTGTTTCTCTTTTAATAGTTGAAGTACTTTTTTATCGATAGGATAAGTCAAATCATCGGCGCTCATTTTGTCGATTTCTAGCCAACGAAAACATTG
>CAMDPJ010000232.1 GCA_945903925.1 Chryseobacterium gleum | reverse complement strand
TGCACTTACACAGTGCTTCAGGGCGTGGTTGTCATCCTGAGGAACGAAGGAACTATTGCCCTGCTCGTCAACCACCACAAAGATGTTAATAAATCACTAACTTCGCACAACTAACTAACTACAAAATTTACATGAATCACAACTATTTCGTGTACATTATTACCAATCCAAAGAAATCTGTTTTGTATACTGGTGTTACCAATGATTTAGCCAATAGATTGCATCAACACTTTGCCAATAAAGGAAACAAAAGCACTTTTGCCGGAAGATATTTTTGTTTTAACCTATTGTATTTTGAGCATTTTCAACAAATTGCTCATGCTATTGAAAGGGAAAAAGAAATCAAAGGCTGGACAAGGGTAAAGAAAGAAAAACTTATTTCAGATTTTAATCCTCAATGGAGATTTTTGAATAGTGATGTGATGGATTTGTAGACGTGTAGGACAATAGTTCCTTCGTGCCTCAGGATGACAACCACACCCTGAAGTGCTTGACTTGTTTGAAGCTCGAGAGGTTTAGTATATTCTTTTCAATCACTATAAATACTAATCTTTTTACTCGGTTTGTCATCCTGAGGAACGAAGGAACTAATGTCCTATTTGTTTTTTAAAATTCCCTCAACATTTTTTCCGCATATTCCACAAAATTCCGCTTCGTTTTTTTCGTTGCCACACCACTTGCATCCTGCGGGGTTTCTTAAGCCGTGATTTGTTATGATAAAATAACCGAAAAAGGGAGAAATTAGTAAACAAATTATGAATGCTTTCCAGAAAGTGATTTTTCTTTTTTTACTTTCTTGTAAACACATCAGGATTGTTAAGACAAGAACTATTAATGCGATAATTACAACCATCCTTTTCGTTTAAATATTTTTATTCATCCTCACCAAACTCTCCTCTTTCCCTAAAACTTCCATCACATCGAACAAAGCCGGACCTTCGCCAAACCCAGTAATCATCAACCTTAGCGGAGGCATTGCTGCTCCAAATCCAAGTTGTTTTTGTTCCAAGTACGCTTTGAATTTTGCTTCTAAATTTGCTGCACTAAAATCACTTTCTTGAGCAAAAATATCATGTAAATCTTTCACAATTTGAGGTGAATTTTCTTTCCATTTTTTCTCTACTGTTTTAGCGTCGTATGTTGCTGGTGCAGCGAAGAAAAATGAACCTACACTAAGTATATCTTTTGCAAATACACAGCGAGGCTTAAGCAGTTCAACTACTTTTTCTAATTGAGTATCACTTAAATTATTGGCAGGTAATTCTACCATTGCTAAAATTTCCTGCGCACTCTTTTTTTGTAAGTATTGTTGATTGAACCATTTCGCTTTATCTAAGCTGAATTTCGCGCCCGATTTACTGACTTTATCTAAAGAAAATGCTTGAATCATTTCTTCCATCGTGAATATTTCTTGCTCTGTTCCTGGGTTCCAGCCCAAGAAAGCCAAGAGGTTTAAGAAAGCATCGGGGAAATATCCTGCTTCTTTGTAGCCTGAAGAAAATTCTTGTGTTTTGGGGTCGGTCCAGTTTAATGGAAACACCGGAAATCCTAATCTATCGCCATCTCTTTTGCTTAATTTTCCATTGCCATCTGGTTTTAACAACAATGGTAAATGCGCGAACTCAGGCATTACATCTGTCCAGCCTAAAGCCTTGTACAGCAACACGTGCAAAGGTGCTGATGGCAACCATTCTTCACCTCTAATTACATGCGTAATTTGCATTAAGTAATCATCAACAACATTGGCCAAATGATAGGTTGGCATGCCATCTGACTTAAACAAAACCTTATCGTCTAATTGTTTTGAATTTACCACTACTCTACCTCGTATTAAATCGTTCACCACAACCTCTTCTTCGATAGGGGTTTTGAAACGAATAACATAATCGACATTGTTTTTTAAATTCTCTTCTACTTCTGTCGCAGATAGCGTTAATGAATTTTGCATGTCCATTCTGGTAGATGCATCGTACTGCCACGTTTTCTTTTCGGCCTCTGCTGCTTTTCTTTTGGCATCGAGGTGTTCAGCGCTATCAAAAGCGTAATAAGCATGGCCCGAATTGAACAATTGGTCGGCGTATTGATGATACAAATGTTTTTTTTCGCTTTGGCGATAAGGTGCATGTGGTCCACCCACGTGAACCCCTTCGTCGAAATCGAAACCACACCATTTGATGGCATCAATTAAATATCTTTCTGAATCGGCAACATATCTTGTTTGATCGGTGTCTTCAATGCGTAAAATGAAGTCTCCGCCTAGTTTTTTGGCAAAAAGATAATTATATAAAGCGGTACGTATTCCGCCTATGTGCTGCGGTCCGGTTGGACTAGGAGCGTATCTAACTCTTACTTTTCTTGTCATGTTGGCAAAGATACCAAAACATTGAAGCAAAATTCTATTTTTGTTTTATGGAAATTTTAAGTCCCCAACATTGGAAAGATTACGAGTTAATCGATTGCGGTAACGATGAGAAACTAGAGCGCTTTGGCCCTTATATCACCATTCGTCCTGAGCCTCAGGCTGTTTGGAAGCGCGCTATGCCTTACGAAAAGTGGGAGCATATGGCTCACGTTAAATTTATTCCCGATTCGAGTTCACAAGGAACATGGAAGAAATTAAAGCAGATGCCCGATCAATGGAAAATTTCTTACGATGAGCTCAACATTAAATTCCGTTTAGGATTAACCAAGTTTAAACACGTTGGTATTTTTCCTGAACAAGCTGCCAACTGGGATTATATTTACAAGTGTATTAAACAAATGAAAACGCCTGAACCTAAGGTGTTGAATATGTTTGCCTATACTGGCGGCGCATCATTGGCTGCAAAGGCTGCAGGTGCCGATGTTATTCACTTAGATGCTATCAAGCAGGTGGTATCATGGGGTAAAGAAAACATGGAAATCTCCGGACAAAAAGATATTCGTTGGATGGTGGAAGATGCTTTGAAATATAGCAGAAAAGCATCACGTAAAGAGATAAAATACAATGGAATTATTTTGGATCCTCCGGCTTTTGGGCACGGTCCGAATGGCGAAAGCTGGAAGCTAGAAAGAGACATTGATGAGCTCTTGGCTTGTGTTTTCGAAATGCTTGATCCTAAAGAACATTTCTTCATTATCAACACTTATTCATTAGGTTTCTCAGCCTTGATTTTGCGCAATTTATTGAACTACTACAAGCAAGCAGATGATTCTTATGAAATTGGTGAGCTGGTTTTGAATTCAACAAGCAATCAGATTCTGCCATTGGGCGTGTTTGCCAGAGGGTTTCGTCAGGAAAAATAATTCGTTTTGCAATCATTGAATAGATAAATTCAATCGAAATATTTATTCGATAGAGAATTCCTAATGTATAATTGTGATATAAAACCACACAATTATGAAACACTTGAATTCTATAGGTTTAGACGAGAAAAAGTCGAAACAATTAGCCGTTAGCCTCAACGATTTATTGGCAAATTATTCTATTTTTTACCAGAACTTGCGCGGTTATCATTGGAATATTAAGGGTAATAAATTCTTTGAACTACATTTAAAATTTGAAGAATTGTACAACGATTTAGTGGTGAAAATTGATGAAGTTGCTGAACGAATTTTAACTTTAGGCCATGCGCCCAACCACAAATATTCTGATTATAAGAAAATTTCTGAAATCACAGAGAAATCTGAAGTTGCCGACGGAACTAAAGCGGTAAAAGACATTTTGGATTCTTTCAAAACCATTATTACCTTACAAAGACAATATAAGAACGTTGCCGATGAAGCTGGCGATGAAGGAACTT